>NZ_JBFRSN010000316.1:0-2992 GCF_041473595.1 Vibrio sp. 10N.222.46.A1 | reverse complement strand
GTGAAAGTATGGTCATGCTCAAACGCAAACTTCTCGGCGCCTTCACCAATCAGTAGCACATGGTCGCTTTTAAGCATCACATCACGCGCAAGCTCAATTGGATTTTTGATATGGCGGACACCGGCAATAGCCCCCGCATCCATTTCACGACCGTGCATCACAGAAGCATCCATCTCAACAAATTCATCATGAGTCAGAACAGAACCTTTACCGGCATTAAAGTGGGGACTGTCTTCCATCACCTTAACTGAAGCAACCACTGCATCTAGCGCATCGCCACCCGACTGTAATACTTGATAGCCAGCCAAAACCGATTTTTCCAAAGCCTCGGTAATACCCGTTTTTAATTCATCACTCATTTGCTCTCGTATGATGGTGCCTGCACCACCATGAATGGCAATTGAAAAAGGCTGTGACATACAAACTCTCCACTGACGTCGACTTATAATGTTGTGCTATCAATACCACATCCAAGGTTTGATGTCTGATAGCGAAAACCAAACTATTTACGAACGCTTAGATTTGCGGGCATTTAGTTTGGTAGACGAAAAGCCAACTCAAAAAGCTAGCACCCTAAACGAAAAAAACCTCCACAAGGGAGGTTTTCAATATTCTTAAACTAAACCGTTAATTCGGTATTAGTGAGAACCACAGCTACCGCCGCCGCAGCAGCCGTCTTTTTTCTCTTCAGCATGGTCATGGCCTTCGCCACCACAGCAACCACCTTCGTGATCATGATCGTGGTCGTGACCGCCACAGCCGCCTTCTTGGTGTACGTGACCGTGTTGAACTTCTTCTTCAGTCGCTTCACGAACCGCTACAACTTCAACGTCAAACGTTAGAGTTTGGCCAGCTAGCATGTGGTTACCGTCAACAACAACTTCGTCGCCATCTACTTCAGTAACTTCAACTGGGATTGGACCTTGGTCAGTATCCGCTAGGAAACGCATGCCAACTTCGATTTGCTCAACACCTTGGAATACGTCTGCAGGAACACGTTGAACTAGGTCATCGTTGTGCTCGCCGTAAGCGTCTTCTGGAGTAACAGTTGCTGAGAACTTGTCGCCAGCGACTTTGCCTTCAAGCTCTTTTTCAAGACCTGTAATTAGGTTGTTGTGACCGTGAAGGTAATCTAGTGGAGCTTCTGCAGTTGATTGGTCAACTACTACGCCATCTTCAAGTTTCACTTGATATGCAACACTAACTACTACGTTCTTTTCAATTTTCATGAGAGCTCCAAGGAGGTTTGGACTAAGCTCGAACAGTTGAGCTTAGGAAAAATTCTGTACCCGGATATTATGGGGATCAATTGACGAAACTCAATCACTCAGGCTTAAAAATACCGATCATTTCTTGATTCGCGTGTTCAGATTTCTCTACAGTTTTCGGTTTACGCTGTTCTGTGAAGTCACAATCGACACATTCCACCAGCTCGATATTATTTTCAATCCACCAACGGAGTGTGTCTTGAGTCTTGCAGCTTGGGCAGCTCGCCCCTGCGATAAAGCGTTTTTTCTGTTTCACGTTCATATCCTTTACAACTCTGGATTCGCAGTTCTTCCGATCTAGATCTATTAAAGACAAAGCAGAGACCACGTTTATTATTAGATTAGTTATCTAGACTTTTATTTCTAGAGCTCAAGCTATATTTCTAGAGCTCTAGCATTAGTTATCACTTCAAGCTACTGCCAATAGTTTCGAGATTGGTGATCATTTTCCATCTCGTGTCCAAAAATCTCTTCAAGCTCTTTGCGAGCCTCTTTCGCTCTTTGGGCTAACTCGGCATCTTCGTTATGCTGAGGCAGCAACTCTTTCAGCATACCATTATCCAGTTTCCTAAAGTGTGCTTCTGCTCGCTTCGCTTTATATGGATGCATGCCAAGTTCGGTCAATGTTTGACGACCTAAATCTAATGCCCCAAGGAAGGTTTCACGCGAGTAGTTACTCACACCATGGTTAAGTAATTGATACGCTTCAACACGGCTTCGTGCACGCGCTAAGATCTTCAACTGTGGGAAGTGCTGCTTACACAAATCGACGGTCTTCATGATTTCATCAGGAGAATCGGTACATAACACAATGGCTTCTGCCTTGTCAGCTCCCGCAGCTCGTAATAGTTCAAGGTGAGTAGAGTCACCGTAAAATACCTTGTAGCCGAACTTCCTAAGGATATGTATTTGGCTGGCATCACTTTCAAGGACGGTGATACGAATCTTATTGGCGTACATCAAGCGACCAATGATCTGACCGAAACGACCAAAGCCCGCAATAATCACTCGAGGACTACGATCAACCACATCTGAAGACATCGCGCTTTCACTGATTTGATTAAGTTGGCGAGCAAAAAATCGGTCTTGCAGCTTAAGCATCAATGGTGTGGTCACCATAGAAAGGCTCACAACAACCAGTAAGAACGACACTTGGTCGCCGCTTAAGATGCCTTGTGCGCTCGCCGCGGTAAAAATAACGAAGGCGAACTCACCACCTTGGCTAAGGATCATCGCCATACGGCTACGCGCTTTAGTTTGAGTACCGAAGATACGAGCCAGCGCATACAACACCAAGCCTTTCAACACGACCAGAGACGACACCGCAATCAATATTGCGAATGGGCTTTCTGCCAGTAAACCTAAATTCACCGCCATACCAACCGAAATAAAGAACAAGCCAAGCAGTAACCCTTTGAATGGGTCAATCGCGATTTCAAGCTCGTGTCGATATTCACTTTCAGCCAGAAGTACGCCCGCCAAGAAAGTACCTAATGCCATCGACAAACCAATCTGCTGCATGATGACGGCAATACCAATCACCAATAACAGCGCTGCTACCGTGAACAACTCACGCACACCGCTCATGACTACATATCGGAACAGTGGTCTCAACAAGAAGTGACCACCGACAAGCAAGCCAATCACACCGCCTAGCATCCACAACATGTCAGCCCAACTGCCGCCCGTATTGCCAGCAAGCAAAGGCAGCATCGCCAACATAG
>NZ_JBFRSN010000315.1:0-5561 GCF_041473595.1 Vibrio sp. 10N.222.46.A1 | reverse complement strand
GTAAACATAAATTAAAGATTGATGTGAAAAACGTCACTGATTACGAGTAATCGAGCAGTACGCGATTATATCGATAGAGGGGCATTAAGCCTCCAAAAAGATCTACCGCAAGGTAAGGAAGCAATGATGAAAGATAATAAAGAAATAAACACAAGCCGTAGGGACTTACTCAAAGGCTTAACGACTGCAGCCGTTGCTGGTGCCGTTGTCGCTGGTACAACGAAAGTGGCAACTGCTTCAGAAACGGTTGAAATGCCGAAAGAAGACATGAAGAAGACGGGCTATCGTGAAACGCAACACATTCGCGATTACTACGACACACTTTAGGAGATAACGGATGAAACTTGTCAAACGCTCCGATAGTGTGAGCAAAGAAACCAATCAACTGGGTGTGTCTCGACGTGCCTTCATGAAAAACACCTCATTAGCAGCTGGTGGCGCGGTAGTAGGCGCAAGTCTATTCGCTCCAGGCATGATGAAAAAGGCGCAAGCTAAATCAGTCGACCCAGAAGCGAAAACAGAAGTGAAACGCACTATCTGTTCTCACTGTTCTGTGGGTTGTGGTATCTACGCTGAAGTTCAAAATGGCGTATGGACAGGTCAAGAACCTGCATTCGATCACCCATTTAATGCTGGTGGACACTGCGCGAAAGGTGCAGCACTGCGTGAGCACGGCCACGGTGAACGTCGTCTTAAGTACCCAATGAAATTGGAAGGCGGTAAGTGGAAGAAGCTTTCTTGGGAACAAGCGATTGAAGAGATCGGTAACAAGGCGCTAGAACTTCGTAAAGAGTCTGGCCCTGATTCGGTTTACTTCCTAGGTAGTGCAAAACACAGTAACGAGCAAGCTTATGCATTCCGTAAGATGGCGTCTTTGTGGGGAACAAACAACGTTGACCACCAAGCACGTATTTGTCACTCAACCACAGTAGCCGGTGTTGCGAACACTTGGGGTTACGGTGCAATGACAAACTCGTTCAATGACATGCACAACTGTAAATCAATGCTGTTCATTGGTTCAAACCCTGCAGAAGCTCACCCAGTAGCAATGCAGCACATCCTAATCGCGAAAGAGAAGAACAACTGTAAGATCGTTGTTGCGGACCCTCGTCGTACGCGTACGGCTGCGAAATCTGATCACTATGTTTCTCTACGCCCGGGATCAGACGTTGCGTTTATCTGGGGTGTGCTATGGCATGTCTTTGCTAATAAATGGGAAGACAAAGAATTCATCCGCCAACGTGTATTTGGCATGGACGAGATCCGTGAAGAAGTCGCGAAGTGGAGCCCAGCAGAAGTTGAACGCGTGACAGGCGTAAGCGAAGAAGACGTTTACCACACAGCAAAACTGCTTTCTGAGAACCGTCCAGGTTGTATTGTTTGGTGTATGGGTGGTACTCAACACACGACGGGTAACAACAATACACGAGCTTACTGTGTACTTGAGCTCGCACTAGGTAACATCGGTAAATCAGGCGGCGGTGCAAACATCTTCCGTGGTCACGATAATGTACAAGGCGCAACTGACCTTGGCGTACTGTCTGACACACTTCCAGGTTACTACGGCTTGTCTGAAGGTTCTTGGCGCCACTGGTCTAAAGTTTGGGACATCGACTTTGACTGGGTGAAAGGACGTTTCGACGACAACGCATACGGCGGTCAAAAACCAATGAACAGTGCAGGTATTCCTGTATCTCGTTGGGTTGATGGCGTACTTGAAGACAAAGACAAGATCCGTCAGCGCGAAAACATCCGCGCGATGTTCTACTGGGGTCACGCGGTGAACTCTCAGACTCGTGGTCCAGAGATGAAGAAGGCGATGCAGAAGCTGGATATGATGGTTATCGTTGACCCATATCCAACAGTTGCAGCAGTAATGAACGATCGCACAGATGGCGTTTACTTGCTTCCAGCAACCACTCAATTTGAAACCTACGGCAGTGTAACGGCATCAAACCGTTCTCTACAGTGGCGCGACAAGGTTGTTGATCCTCTGTTCGAATCTAAGCCTGATCACGAAATCATGTACCTTCTTTCTAAGAAGCTTGGTTTCTCTGATCAACTGTTCAAAAACATCCGTGTTGAGAACAACCAACCATTGATTGAAGACATCACTCGTGAATTCAACAAAGGTATGTGGACGATCGGCTATACAGGTCAAAGCCCAGAACGTTTGAAAGAACACCAACAAAACTGGCACACGTTCCACAAAACAACGCTTGCTGCAGAAGGCGGCCCAGCGAATGGCGAGACTTACGGTCTTCCTTGGCCATGCTGGGGCAACCCAGAGATGAAACACCCAGGTACGCATATCCTTTACGATACGTCTAAACCGGTTGCTGAGGGCGGCGGTAACTTCCGTACTCGTTTCGGCGTCGAATTTGAAGGTCAAAGTCTATTGGCTGAAGACAGCTACTCAAAAGGCAGCGAAATCAAAGACGGTTACCCAGAATTCAGTGACAAACTGCTGAAACAACTGGGTTGGTGGGACGATCTAACCGCAGAAGAGAAAGCTTCAGCGGAAGGTAAGAACTGGAAGACTGACGTTTCTGGTGGTATCCAGCGTGTGGCTATCAAACACGGTTGTATCCCGTTTGGTAATGCGAAAGCGCGTGCGATTGTTTGGACATTCCCAGACCGCGTACCACTGCACCGTGAACCACTTTACACGCCACGTCGTGATCTTGTTGCAGACTACCCAACATGGGATGACAAGGAAGCAATCTTCCGTGTTCCTACGTTGTACAAATCAATTCAAGACCAAGACAAGTCTGCTGAATACCCAATCATTCTGACTTCTGGTCGTCTGGTTGAGTACGAAGGTGGTGGTGAAGAAACCCGTTCTAACCCTTGGCTAGCGGAACTACAACAAGAGATGTTTGTTGAAGTGAACCCGAAAGACGCAAACGACATTGGCTTTAAAGATGGTGATGATGTTTGGGTTGAAGGTGCTGAGAAAGGCCGCATCAAGGTGAAAGCGATGGTTACTCGTCGTGTTAAACCGGGTTTAGCGTTCTTGCCGTTCCACTTCGGTGGTAAGTTTGAAGGTGAAGACTTACGTTCTAAATACCCAGAAGGCTCTGATCCTTACGTTATTGGCGAAGCTGCCAATACAGCAACCACATATGGTTACGACCCTGTCACGTTGATGCAGGAAACGAAAGTAACCCTTTGTAATATTCGTAAAGCGTAAGGAGTCTTAAAATGGCTAGAATGAAATTTCTTTGTGACACCAAACGTTGTATCGAATGTAACGGTTGTGTCACTGCATGTAAGAATGAAAATGATGATGCTCTGGAATGGGGTATTCAACGTCGCCGCGTTGTCACATTGAACGATGGCGAACCGGGTGAAAACTCTATCTCAGTCGCATGTATGCACTGTACTGATGCCCCTTGTATGGCAGTTTGCCCAGCAGACTGTTTTGAACATACAGAAGACGGCATCGTACTTCACAATAAAGATCTGTGTATCGGTTGTGGTTACTGCTTGTTTGCTTGTCCGTTTGGCGCACCTCAATTTCCTAAACAGGAAGCCTTTGGTGAGCGCGGTAAAATGGACAAATGTACCTTCTGTGCTGGCGGTCCAGAAACAGAGCCAGGTTCTGTGGAAGAACGTCAGAAGTACGGTGCGAACCGTATTGCTGAAGGCAAGCTACCAATGTGTGCTTCTTTATGTTCAACCAAAGCACTGCTAGCGGGTGATGCAGAGAAAGTCTCTGATGTATTCCGTCAGCGTGTTGTTGAGCGTGGTGCGAAGGGTGCAGGCTGGACAGACGGCAATGACCTTTCTTACGATGCGATGAAGAGCTAGTTAGGAGAGACATATGCTTACAATGTTTAAGCGTCTCTTTCTTGTTGTGCTGCCAATGTTGGCAGCACTAACAATGCTGTCTCCTTTGAGTCATGCATCTGAGACAAACTCATCACAAACTCAATCGAGCTCTGCTGAAAGAGAAATCACACAACTTGCTGGCGCTGATTTTTGGCGACAAGTAAGAAACGGTGAAGAAGGTTACACCACATCTCAATCGGCTGAGCACGGTATGTTAATCAGTACGCCCGGGCAAACGTGGTACATATTGAAAGAGAAGTGGATGTCGCCAGCCGGTGCCGTCGCTATCTTTGGCAGTATTGCTTTCGTTACTTTAATGTACGTTGTGATTGGCCCATTAATGCTGAGTGCACCAAGAACGGGCCGTAAGATCAAACGTTGGTCGCGACTGGACCGCGCACTGCACTGGAGCATGGCGTTTACTTTCTTAACGCTCGCGTTCAGTGGTTTGATGTTGGTTTACGGCAAGCACTTTTTGAAGCCGTATATTCCAACTGACCTTTGGGGCTTTATCGTTCTATTGGCGAAGCAATACCACAACTACATCGGCCCGATTTTCTATGTGCTATTGATGGCTGTTCTTATCAAGTGGTGGCGCAAGTCGATCTTCAAAATGGTCGATATTCAGTGGTTCATCAAACTAGGCGGCATGGTAGGGAAACACAAAGGTTCTCATCCATCGGCAGAGTTTTCGAACGCGGGTGAAAAAGCGCTATTTTGGCTGCTTATCATTATGGGTAGTGTCGCAGCGATCAGTGGCTTGGTGTTAGATTTCCCAATCTTTGGCCAAACACGACGTGATATGGAGCTTTCGAACTTAGTTCACATGCTTGCTGCTCTGATCCTTATCTGTGGTTTTGTGTTCCACATCTATATTGGCTTGTTCGGTATGGAAGGCGCACTAGAAGGTATGGTAACAGGCGAAGTCGATGAAACCTGGGCTAAAGAACACCATGACCTTTGGTACAAAGAAGTGATGGAACAAGAGAAAAACGGCGTTGAACAAAGCGCTAACGTAGCAACAGAGAAAATGGAAGGGGTGAATAAGAATGAACAAACCTCATAAGGGTATTTGGGTTGCTTACATCCTAAGCTGCTTTACACCATTTACTTGTCTTCTCTCTGGTGTGATTGCCATTATCTACGCGGGCTATCGTTTAGATAAAGGCGAAGACGGCGAAGTAGTGGATACCCATTACTACGGCTTGATTCGCTCGTTCTTCTTGAACCTGACGTTTTTTGTTGTGCTTATCGTTACGGTAGCGACCTCTAACGGCGTGTTGATCGGTGTGAACGATTACTGGTATCAAAACCATATTATCGATGACATCGCTTACTACATTCCATATGTGGGCATGGTATTTGGTGGTGTGGCGATTGTGGTGTGGTTTATTCGTATGTATCAAGGCATGCAGCGTTTAAGTCAAAACCTACCGCAAAACCCGACAACAGGTCCAAACCTTTAAGCGTTTATATGTAAGCCGTTCGGGTTAACAAACTCGATAATAGCTCCTTTGCGATGAGTTAACTGTAATCAGCGAAAGACCTTAAAAGCCCTGTGATTCATTTCACTGGGCTTTTTGTCGTTTGGGCGCTAGGTAACTGATCTAATGCCTTATATTGACCGCATCAATATGGTGCAATTCCCACAATTGGTGCAATCAGTTATCGAATGTTTTCTCTCTCTGAGAACCAATAAAGTGCACCTAAGAAATTAACCACAAAGA
>NZ_JBFRSN010000314.1:0-3244 GCF_041473595.1 Vibrio sp. 10N.222.46.A1 | reverse complement strand
GCTATTCAACATGCCGATTGGACGGGTTTGAAAGAGTGGATTGCGCGCTTAGATGGTAAACATCAAGCTTCGCTTCGCTGGCAGTATTGGCAGGGTAGAGCTGAGATTGCGCTAGGCGATACTGCTGAAGGTAATAAGCGATTGTCAGACATTTTGGGTCAGCGTAATTTCTATAGTGTGGCTGCCGCTAAGCAATTAAATAAGCCTGTTAGCTATCCAACGTCGACCCTTAAATACAGTGCAGAAATGGTGAAACCATTCGACACTTCTTTGGTTCGCATAGGTGAGCTGATTGAGCGAGATAAAATAGCGGCTGCAAAGAGTGAGTGGCGCTGGTTATTAAGTCATGCAGATAAAGAGCAAAAAGCGATGCTTGCTGCTCATGCTGCGACACAGCGATGGAATCACTTTACGGTAACGGCGAGTATTTCTGCGAAGATGTGGGATAACATTGCGTTACGTTTCCCTGTCGCTCATAAGTGGTGGTTTAATTTCTATGCCGAGAAGCACGATCTCGATCCAATTACTTTGATGTCTTTAGCAAGACAAGAGAGTGCGATGGATTCAGAGGCTCGCTCTCCAGTTGGCGCGCGTGGCATCATGCAAATTATGCCAAAGACGGCGCAATACACGGCTAACAAACATAAGATTAAGTACCAGGGCAGCGATGATCTTTATGATGTAGGTAAGAATATTGAGATAGGTAGTCATTATTTAGATGGCCTACTCGCTCAATATGATGATAACCGCATCTTCGCATTTGCCGCGTATAATGCTGGCCCTAGTCGTGTGAAACAGTGGCGATCTCGCAGCGATGAAAAGCTCGATGCATTTGCTTTTATCGAGATGATCCCATTCAAAGAGACTCGTGGTTACGTTCAGAATATCTTGATGTTTGAGACTTACTATCGAGATATCCTGGGTGAGAAAGGGACGTTTTTAGCACCTCACGAGGCAAAAACGAAATACTAAGCTTTCTGTATTTTTCTCCAAGCTGAGTAATATTAAAGGCAGTGAGTGCGAACCATTTCCACTTACTGCCTTTTTACATTGGATCACATCAAGTGTTTCGGTATAAAGTGTTCGACGCTTTCAATCGTTAAGCGACTCTTTAAAGTCAGAATTTAAAAGTAAGTGTAGAGATATGGCATCACAACCTGAATATGAGAATTGGCAACAACTGATGGACTTGGTAAAGACGGCTGTCGAAAAAGATCAGCATGAACTATTGTTGACCATGATGATGACACCAGACGAGCGAGATGCTTTAGTTGCTCGAATTAACATCTTTTGTGAGTTGATGAAAGGTGAGATGTCTCAACGACAGGTTAGCCAAATGCTGGGAGTAGGCGTCGCGACGATAACCAGAGGCTCAAATGAGCTAAAGGCCAAATCTGAACAAGAGAAAGCCGTGATCGCCGACCTTTTGCTCAAACAATAACTGAGTCAAGCAACCTCTGAGTAGTGTGTCTATTAATTCGATAAAAACGCTAACTGAATGTTAGCGTTTTTTAATTCTGGTGATTGTTCTCTGAGGCTTTCGAAGTTTAGCGAAGATCTAGATAGGAAAGTGCTCTGGATTCACAAATGGGATCAGCGCTAAAATTAAAGCCTGATGATAGACAGAGCTGCGTGTTAGTTGGTTATGCGTTAGTAGGCCAATCGCACCGCCTTTTTGTTTGATATTATCGGTGCCAAACACTTCATCCATCACATCCCCTAGCTCGTTCGCATGTTCTAACTTTTCAAGTACTGCAGGTGGCAACATCAAACTTGCTGAACGCGATTCTCCACGTAGGCCATTTGCTTCGATCACCATCCATGCAAAGGTAACGTTTTTTTCTATTCCAGCTTCTAATCCCACATAAAAATCTGCATTAGGCTGAGCTTGGATCGTGTTGTAAACACGATTTACCGCACCTTGATAGGTTTCGTCGTTGCTCATGGGTTGATCGGCGACGCCACTAGGGACACTGATGCCTTTGAAATCAAATTCAGTATCAGGAAAAGCCGATAAGAATGCACTTTTAACGGCGCTAATTTTAGCTGGATTCAGCGATGCGATGATTACAGATTTCATGTGGTTGATTCTTTTTATTATCGATAAAATTGAGTTGATGCTGTCGGTACCATTCCGTCAGCTCTTCTAATGGCATTGGCTTACCAAAATAATAGCCTTGTAGCATATCGCACTGCGCATCTTGTAACCACTGATGCATGCATTGAGTTTCAATTCCTTCGGCTGTGACCTTTTTCCCTTGAGCATGGCATAGCCCGATAATGGGTTTCACTATGTTCTGGTTATCTGTCTCAATCAAGGTGTCCAAAAAGGTTTTATCCAATTTAATCTTCTGAGTTGGATATTGAACCAGTTGAGTGATCGAGGTGTAACCAGAACCAAAGTCGTCGATTGCTAATCTATAGCCCATGTATGATAACTGGTTAAGTAATGGGAACCCCTGAGAGTTTGAGTAAAAGGTTTCTGTGATTTCAAAATCGATCAAATTGGGCGGAATCTGATTGATTTTCGCATGCTCTTTGATGAAATCAGCAAGGTGAGTGGTTTTAATCCCGGCTGAAGATAAGTTAATCGATAGCTGAATAGAGTGATCGAATTGAGCTTGAAGTTGATGGAATGAAGCAAATGCATTCTGGATAACCCAGCGATCAATTATTTCAAATAATCCGGTTTGTTCGGCGATAGGAATGAATTCATCGGGTGGCACTAAACCAAGGTGTTTTGAGTGCCAACGTAATAGCACTTCTACACCAATAATATAACTTCCTGTTGAGTCCATATAAGGCATGTAAACGAGCTTAAACTCTTCATCAAAATTATTTTCTCTGAGGGCGCTCTCAATACTGGCTTGACGCTGAATGGTTTTATCTAAGTCTAACGAGTAATCTGCGAATTGGTTTTTACCTGCACGTTTGGCTTGATACATCGCGGTATCAGCATTCGAAAGAAGCTTCTCGATTGTATCGCCATCATTAGGGTGGGTCGCAATACCAATACTGACCGTAATCGGGAAATTACCTGACTCGGTGACAAACCCCTTTTGTAGTGGGGTGAGTAAATCATTCGAAAATCGATGTGCGATATTTTCTTGGTGATTTGGAGCATTAATGTATACAACGAACTCGTCCCCAGAAAGTCGGGCTGGCAGACAGTGGGCATTTAATTCTGTTTTGTAGTGGTTACAAATATTGGAGATACGCTGAGCAAAACTGACGAGAATCGAGT
>NZ_JBFRSN010000313.1:0-6603 GCF_041473595.1 Vibrio sp. 10N.222.46.A1 | reverse complement strand
CATCATAGATGTGCATGAACTTTGTAGCAAGCCATTCATTTTTAGAGAAATGCAGAAACTCTTCTTTCTTCGGTGGATACATGGTTCCCGAACGGTGGCGAGCGGTTATATAGCGGCTATACAAGTCAAACCAGTTGTCATCCATTTCATCTTTCAGCTCCCAACGCAGCGCTTTGGCCTTGTTGAGTATTCGTCGTTGGCTCTTGGAAAACTTGACCTCGGGAATCGACAGTCGAATCGCTTGGCACGATGAGCAATTATCGCAATGTGGTTTATAAATGGTTGTTCCACTGCGGCGAAATCCATTCGCAAGCAGAACTTCATAGTTATCTGCGGTGTGCATGTGTTCATCAAGCGTGACTGCCACTCTTTCTTCGAGGTGGGGTAAGTAACTGCAAGCGTGATTGTCTGTTAATCCAATTCTGATTTGTTGTAAATCTGGATTCATTAAGGCATTTCCTTTAGCCATTGTTTTTTAAAACATGCATCGTTAACGGACGTTTCTTTGAGTAATCGAAGAGAACTCAGGAATTCATCCCTATCAACCTCGATAGCGCCCAAGGATTCCAAGTGTGGGTTCATGACTTGGCAATCAATGAGTTGTCCGCCGAATTGTGTAAAGTGCTCGCAAAAGTACCATAGCGCAATTTTAGAGGCATTAGTCTTCAGGCTGAACATCGATTCACCGCAAAAGACTTGGCCTCTTTGTAAGCCGTAAAGTCCGCCGATCAGTTCATCATCTTGCCAAACCTCAACCGAGTGGCAGAAACCTAATGAAGCGAGTTTGCGGTAGGCTGACTGCATGTCGCTGTTTAGCCAGGTTTCTTCTTTGGGCCTTAGTGAAGAGCAATAACCAATTACTTTGTCCGTCGCTTGGTTGATGCTGACTCGGTAATTGTGCTTTCTTTGAAACTTTTTAAGACTTTTTGACGGTTCGAATGTCTTAGGATTAAATACCGCTCGCGGTGCAGGGCTCCACCAAAGTATAGGCTCACCTGGGCCATACCATGGAAATATACCTTGGCTATAAGCGTTCAGAATTCGTATGGGTGACAAATCACCACCGAACGCGAGTAGACCGTTGGGTTCATCAAGCGCGTCGAAGGGCGAAGGAAACTCTATACTAGTAGTATCAAGTTCGGTTAGGTATATAGTCATAAGTACCGCATTACAGATTAATCACTGACCAAGAGGTCTTTAGGAGTTTTACCATGAAGAAGTTGCTTTGGATTTTACTTGTTTTGCCCATGTTGGCAAATGCAGCTTACAACAGAAACCAAGCCAGACCAGTGAATGAGGTCGTTTACGGTGAGGTTGATACGGTCAGGTACATTACCCAACAGGAGATCGTAGAGTCGAAAGCGAATGGTTGGGAAACCTTGTTGGGTGCGGCAATTGGTGGTTTGGTTGGTAATCAGTTTGGTGGCGGCACAGGTAAAGAAGTCGCAACGGCGGTTGGTGCTGTAGCGGGGGCGGGGATCGCTCGTAATCGCGGCAATACGCAATATCGGGTGGAATATAAACTCGTTGAATTATTGGTTAAAACCAAGGATGACAATCTGGTTAACATCATTCAAGACGTTGACAATTCGATGTTGTTCAATAGAGGTGATGATGTGCGGATTCTCTATTTTTCAGATGGCGTTCGAGTTGATCTAGTGTACTAGTATACAAATGTGTTTGGTTGGCTAATTAATCGCCTTTATTGAGGGGATTAGCTCTGGAGTTCGTCGGAAAAGTTCGTTAGTCTGCAAGTACGAAGAATTATTCATCACCCGAAAATAAATACGCGCCAGTGACTTCGGGTGGTACAAGGACTATAAGAACTAATGGAAAGCCTTACGTTACAACCAATTCAGAAAGTGAGCGGGGAAGTTAACCTACCTGGCTCAAAAAGTGTTTCTAATCGTGCGCTTCTTTTGGCTGCACTTTCAACGGGAACAACTCGCCTAACAAACTTACTAGACAGTGATGACATTCGTCATATGTTGAATGCATTAACACAGTTAGGTGTTGATTATCAGTTGTCTGCAGACAAAACAGTTTGTGAAGTGACAGGTGTTGGTGGTGCATTCTCAAGTGACAAAGCCCTAGAGCTTTTCTTAGGTAACGCGGGTACAGCAATGCGTCCATTGGCTGCTGCACTTTGTTTAGGTCGCGGTGAATACGTTCTTACTGGTGAGCCACGTATGAAAGAGCGTCCAATTGGTCACTTAGTGACTGCTCTGCAAGAGGCCGGCGCCAACGTCGAATACTTAGAGAACGAAAATTACCCACCGCTGAAGATCACGGGTACTGGGCTAAAGAGTGGTACAGTTTCTATCGATGGTTCTATCTCTAGTCAATTCTTGACGGCATTTTTGATGGCTGCACCTTTAGCTGAAGGCGAAGTGACCATCAAAATCGAAGGTGAATTGGTTTCTAAGCCTTACATCGATATTACGCTGCATATCATGAAGCAATTTGGTGTGGATGTTATCAACAGTGACTACCAAGAATTTGTGATTCCAACTGGGCAATCTTACATAGCACCCGGTGATTTCTTGGTTGAAGGTGATGCATCATCTGCGTCATATTTCCTTGCAGCCGCTGCTATCAAAGGTGGCGAGATTAAAGTGACAGGTATTGGCAAAAACAGTATCCAAGGTGATATCCAATTCGCTGATGCACTTGAGAAAATGGGTGCTGAAATCGAGTGGGGTGATGACTACGTTATCTCTCGTTGTGGTGAGCTAAAAGGCATTGATATGGACTATAACCATATTCCAGATGCGGCGATGACAATTGCGACAACGGCTCTGTTTGCTAAAGGAACAACCGCAATCCGCAATGTTTACAACTGGCGTGTGAAAGAGACGGATCGCTTAGCGGCAATGGCAACAGAACTACGTAAAGTAGGCGCTGAGGTGGAAGAGGGTGAAGACTACATCATTGTTAACCCTGTGGCTGAACTGACGCACGCGGCGATTGATACTTACGATGATCACCGCATGGCGATGTGTTTCTCATTGGTTGCTTTGAGTGACACCCCGGTGACGATCAATGATCCAGGTTGTACATCCAAGACATTCCCTGACTACTTCGATAAGCTGAAAATGCTGAGTCTATAAAAATACTAAGTCTATAAAAATGATAAGTATATAAAGGTCCAGGAACAAAAAAGCTTGCCTAGATGGCAAGCTTTTTAATTATTGCTGAATTGTAAATTCTTTCGAAAGGTGATGCGCCAAGTACTTAAACATGTTAAATACCGCGGTTGTATTTTCTGTCGGCATTCCGTTGTTGTCTAAGAAGTATTCACCTTTGAAAATGAGTACATCGTCTTTTTCTACTACGCTGTTTGCGCGCATGCCTTCAATGTAGTCATCATGTGATTGGATAATTTGGTTTGCGATAAGCAGTAAATCAAATTCTGCTATTACTTTCTTTGTCATGAGTTTATCTCTGATAACTGAATATAACGTTGAGTTTATGGTGTCGAACTAGAAATTCAATGATTTCACAACCGATTAAGAGAGTCTTTTCAAACATCCACAATTTATTTTGTGATTTATGACAAAAATAATTGAATGGGGCTCGCGTTAGATTCGCCGACAAGCTTAGTATGAGCGCGTTTAGACGTAATGCCTGATGAATAGGCTCTTGCAAGTATTCTTAGTGAGTACTTTATAGCTTCTTTGTATTGTGACTCTTTTCTCTATGAGTCGTCGAATTGTCGAGCGATCAGATCCAATTTTGAAAAAAGCGGTTGATCTTCTAGTAATCTCGCACAATAGTAAAAAAAGAAGCAATGAATTTAGAATATCATGCGTAAAAGCCCACAAGTAAAATTGTTGGTGTTGAAGCATCGTGATTAAGGACGTTAGAGTCAATATGGGTAAATCGCTCGTTATAGTGGAGTCGCCAGCCAAGGCTAAAACTATCAATAAATATCTTGGCAAAGACTTTGTCGTTAAGTCGAGTGTAGGTCACGTTCGTGATTTACCAACGGCGGGTCAAAGTACAGGTCAAAAGGCTGCTGCAGTTTCAACCAAGGGTATGAGCCCAGAAGATAAAGCTCGTATCAAGAAAGAAAAAGATCGCAAAGCGCTTATTAAAAAGATGGGTATCAACCCTTATCAAGAGTGGGAAGCGAATTACCAAATCTTACCGGGCAAAGAAAAAGTCGTTGCTGAATTGCAAAAACTGGCTGAGAACGCAGACCATGTTTATCTCGCAACCGATTTGGACCGCGAAGGAGAAGCTATCGCATGGCACCTTCGTGAGATCATCGGTGGTGATGAAACGCGATACAAACGAGTGGTTTTTAACGAAATCACTAAAAATGCTATTCAGCAAGCTTTCGAAACTCCAGGCGAGCTAAATATCGACGGCGTAAACGCACAACAAGCACGACGTTTTATGGACCGTGTTGTTGGCTTTATGGTGTCACCACTGCTTTGGAAAAAAATAGCACGAGGCCTATCCGCTGGCCGTGTTCAATCTGTAGCTGTAAAACTACTGGTTGAACGTGAGCGCGAGATCAACGCTTTTATCCCTGAAGAGTTCTGGGATGTGCATGCTGATACCAAAACGGCAGAGAAAACAGATTTCAGACTGCAAGTCGCTCAAAAAGACGGTGTTGCGTTTAAACCTGATAATGAAGCGCAAACACAAGCTGCAGTAAGCGTTTTAGAAAAAGCGCAATACGAAGTATGTAAACGTGAAGACCGCCCAACTAAGAGTAAGCCGTCTGCACCTTACATCACGTCGACTCTGCAACAAGCGGCGAGCACACGTCTTGGTTACGGCGTAAAGAAAACCATGATGTTGGCTCAACGTTTGTATGAAGCGGGTTACATCACTTATATGCGTACTGACTCGACCAACTTGAGTTCAGAAGCTGTAGAAGCCGCACGTGAATACATTGGTTCTGAGTTTGGTGCACAATATCTTCCACCGAAAGCGCTTGTATACGGCAGCAAAGAGGGCGCACAAGAGGCTCACGAAGCGATTCGTCCTTCGAGTGTCGATGTTAAGTCTGAAGACCTAAACGGCGTAGACGCGGACGCACACAAGCTTTACTCGCTGATTTGGAATCAATTTGTTGCATGTCAAATGACACCTGCGCAATACGATTCAACGACGGTAAGCGTTAAAGCTGATGAGTACACGTTAAAAGCGAAAGGCCGTATTCTTAAGTTTGATGGTTGGACTCGCGTTCAACGTCCAATGGGTAAAAATGAAGATACGATTCTTCCTGCTGTACAGGTTGGTGAAAAGCTAGACCTAATCGCATTAGACCCTAAACAGCATTTCACTAAGCCGCCAGCCCGTTTTACTGAAGCGGCGCTAGTTAAAGAGCTTGAGAAGCGTGGTATTGGTCGTCCTTCAACGTACGCATCAATCATCTCTACGATTCAAGACCGTGGTTATGTAAAAGTTGAACAGCGTCGTTTCTATGCTGAGAAGATGGGTGAAATTGTTACTGACCGTCTAGATGGCAGTTTCAATGACCTAATGAACTATGACTTTACGGCTCGTATGGAGCAGAAGTTAGACCAAATTGCAGAAGGCGAAGCAAGCTGGAAAGGCGTGCTAGATAACTTCTTCGAAGACTTTACAGGCGATTTGGAAAAAGCCGATTTAGATGAAGACGCTGGTGGCATGAAGCCAAATCATATCGTTGAAACCGATATTGAGTGTCCAACTTGTAGCCGTAAAATGGGTATTCGTACAGCTTCGACTGGCGTATTCCTAGGTTGTTCTGGTTATGCACTTCCACCAAAAGAGCGCTGTAAGACAACCATTAACCTTGGTGATGAAGACGGTATTATCAACGTTCTTGAAGAAGACGTTGAAACCGCAGCACTTCGAGCAAAAAAGCGTTGTCCGATTTGTGAAACGGCAATGGATGCTTATCTGATCGATGATAAGCGTAAGATGCATGTGTGTGGTAACAACCCTAACTGTGAAGGTTATGTGGTTGAACACGGCGAATTCAAAGTGAAAGGCTATGATGGTCCGCTTGTTGAGTGTGACAAATGTAGTTCTGACATGGTTTTGAAGAATGGTCGTTTCGGTAAATACATGGACTGTACGAGTGAAGATTGTAAGAACACTCGTAAGATTCTGAAGAATGGCGAAGTAGCGCCACCTAAAGAAGACCCAGTGCATTTCCCTGAACTCCCATGTGAAAATTCAGATGCATACTTCGTACTTCGTGATGGGGCTTCTGGTTTGTTTATGGCCGCGAGTAATTTCCCTAAATCACGTGAAACACGTGCACCATTAGTGGAAGAGCTGGTTCGTTTTAAAGACCGTATCTCACCTAAATTCCAGTATCTGGCATCAGCACCGGTTGCTGATCCTGATGGCAAGCCGACAGTAGTTCGTTTTAGTCGTAAGACAAAAGAAAACTACGTTCGTACCGAAGTGGACGGTAAACCTTCAGGTTGGACCGCTTTGTACATCGACGGTAAGTGGGAAGTTACGGATAAACGTAAAAAGCCTAAAGAGAAGTAACTGAATGTGTGACCCGATCTGATATGGGTTGACATTTTATTGATGAAAAAAGCAGCCATTAGGCTGCTTTTTTTTTGATCTGAATATGACTAATTATGC
>NZ_JBFRSN010000312.1:0-7480 GCF_041473595.1 Vibrio sp. 10N.222.46.A1 | reverse complement strand
TTCTCAACTTCTCAACTTAAAAGCTGCTCAACGAGTTGTTCGTTACTCAAAGAACAACTCGCCTATCCCCTAGAACGGCGGCAAGTAGAACGATATCGAAAGAAATTAGAACTAAATCGAAGACAGACAGGGCTAAACCGAAGGCAAATAGAAACTTTGTTGAAATGAGTTTTCTGCTTTTGTTGTTTCTAAAACACTATGATGCAACATCAGTATCGACTGAGCGATTTTGGTGCCAATACCTAACGAACCATTAGGGGCCTCTCGTTCAACTTCATTATGGATAATGACCTTCACCCGTTTTGAATCCGATTCTAAACCTACATCTAACGACACCATTGTTCCACTCGGGCTATGCCTCAACGCATTATCTAGCAGATTCAAGATCAGCCTCTCAAGTAAATCACTGTCACCCACAGCCTTGATTCCAATAGGTATATTGACGTTCAACTCAACATTCTTGTGGCGATACTGGCTTTGTATCGTTTCTAAGCATTCGTTCATCAGCACATTAAAATCGATTGAAGCGTATTGATACGTAGGCACAGGATTATCATTCTTGGCGCTATCGAGTAATGAATGGAGCTGTTCAGACAACTTGTTGCCATTGCGGTAAGCGACGTCAATCAACGGGTCTGACTTCGGATTTTGAATCTTCCACGTTTCTAGGTAGCCAAGAACACTCGATAATGGCGTTTTCAAATCATGACTGAGCTGTAATAAGCTTTGTCTTCGGTGTGATGACTGATACTCAAGCTGCAAAAACTGTTGTTGGATGTGTTTCGCCATCAATTGATAAGAACGTGCAATGGGCACCAATTCTGGCACTTGATGGACAAAGTTAGGTTCCAATCTAAAATCTTGCTCAGCTTGTTGCTGCAATTTATTGGTTACCGCCTCTATTGGGTTCAACAGACTGCGTTTCACTAGCAGATAGGCCCCAACCGCAAAGCCAAAAATAGAAACCAGCACAAGCCCTGCAAGTGCGATGTATGGTGTATCAACCTGAGAGTTGGTGATCACAGTATGGCGATTACTTCCTATCACCACATACAAATAACCCACCGTCGACCCTAGCTCTTCAATCGCCGCCACAGAAAATACTTTAGGAGAGCCTGGGTTGATCGGGTCTTCGCCCAAAATAGGATAAGGCTCGTCATTTAAGAACTGTTGAATGGGCGCTAGATCTATCTGATTGGCTAACACAGTACCTTCCGGCGCCGCATTGGTGGTGATATTGCCCTGACTATCGAGAAAATAGATATCGAAATCAGGCCCTATCAACATCAAGGTATGGAATATAGATTTGAGTGCTTTGGGGTTGTAGTCGGTACCAATCATGAGAGGATTATCATCGCGCATATGAACCGCGAGCTCTTTATGTAAGCTCTGCTTCGTTCTTTGTTCTATGGTCTCTTTTTGCCAATGATAAGTGTAAGCAATCACCACACTTACCACCAAAAACCACAAACTTGTGAACAGCACTAAACGCGATTTGAAACTCATGTTCTCTCCTCGATGGCTCGTAGGTCTTACTGGCTTTTTAGTAAACTTAGGGCGCGACACATAGACCTAAGCTTTTGACTCAAACTTATAGCCAACCCCCCAAACGGTTTTAATGAAATCATCATCACTATTCGGCATCGCAAGCTTGGTTCTTAGACGGTTGACCGTGCTGCACACAGTATGGTGGTAGCCAGAGTGATGAGTATTCCAAACGTGATCGAGCAGCTCGTCTTTGCTATACACACGCCCCGGGCGGGTTGCTAAGAAGTGAAGTAAGGTAAACTCGGTAGCAGTCAGCGGTACGTCTTGATTATTGAGTGACACCTGATGGCGTTCAGGTTGAATAATGAGCCCGCCAAAATTCATAATTGATTCTGTTGTCATAGCCTCTTGAGTGACTGATTCAACATGGCTTAAACGGCGTAGTACGTTCCTCACTCTTGCTTGAAATTCAAGAACACTGAAGGGTTTCGTTATGTAGTCATCAACACCGGCTTCTAAACCTGACACCTTATCTAGCTCAGCATCCCTTGCTGTTAGCATGAGTACCGGTGTCCAATCTTCTTTCTGACGGATCATCCGACAAAAATCGAGTCCATCACCATCAGGTAAACCTCGATCGAGCACGACTAGATCAAACTGACCATCCAGGTATAGATCCTGTGCTTTTTCAATCGTATTGGCTCTTTCGACATTATGGCCTTGGAACTTAAGATGCATCTGCACCAGTTCAGCTAGGTCATCATCGTCTTCAACCAACAACATGTTTGCCATCAAATTTACCGCAGCACTATTCATGATCCCTGCTCTATTCGGAGTCTGCCTACCTTTCAATTGACCGGAACAGAGCAGGAATTCTTTCATCGTGCTTTCAACCCTATTATTCAGTTCGAGTAATGGTGATTCTTGCTCCTGGGTTGAGGAAACGATGGTTAGCACTTAAAGCAGACGTCGTAAGGCCGTCATCTTGGCTGATTACGCCAGAGTGGAAACTCACTACATCGGTGTCGTCTCGTGTGGTATTAAAACCCTCACCACCGCCTGCAGGCCCTGGAATGGTTGCAGCAAGCTCGTCGTTCAATTCCGTTCCTGAGTCCCACACATTCATGTTCATCACAAAGGTATCACCCACGGCTAATGACTTAAGCGACAAACCGGATTCACCAACAAACGCATCATTGGTGTTCACCAACATGGAAGCAACTGAGATATACCCTTCTTGATTTGGGTCAACACGAATAGACACCGTGTCTTGCTCACCTGAAAGAATCAGCCCATTGCCTGAGATGCCTTGATAAACATTGGCGTCACTGTCACTGAGCGCAAGCAATTGTGCATTACTGCCTCCTTCCGCTAAGTATTCCAGATCGACAGAGGCACTTTGCCCAACTTCAAACAGGTCAAAATTCGTATTGTGAGTCAATACCGCGAGGGGCGACATAGGTTGATTGGGGGTGAGGTTAGTCACACTCACATCATAGCGATAGTAATCGTCGTCATCGTCCGGACAACCTGCTAACACAGCTACTGATGCAGCGATAAATAGAATTCTAGCTTTCATACATCCCCCTTACTTCACAACAATGGTGATAGTAGCAACAGGGTTTAACCAACGATGACTGCTACTATCGAGGTCGCTGATTCCGCCAGCCGCGTCACTATCACCAATGTTGCCCGGATGAATATGAACCTTAGCGTTTGAGACTGCAGTTTCAACTCCAGTACCACCAGCACCAAAGGTAATAAATGGCGGGGTTGGCATGCTGCCCGCTAGCTCATCATTGGCTTCTGTGCCTGCGTCATAGCCATTGAGGGTCGCTTTATAGGTGCCCGCTTGAGTTGGGATTTTCCAACTGTCTAAGCCAACAAAGCCGTCGTTGGTTGGCAGCAGCATGGCACCCAATGACAAGTAAGCTAAATCACCGGTGTCGATATCAAACGTAGTTGCGACGCCCGGATTAAGAATACCGGTGGCTGGGTTTTCAACCACCACACCACCCGCGTTTGCAATCAAACTCGATAGACCTGAAATATCGCCACCTTCGGCCATCGATTCCAATTCCGCAGAAGCACTCTCACCCGTTCTAAACATGAACAAGCTGGAGTCATGAGCGGCTGCCAAGATAGGCGTAAAGTAGATCCCTTTCGTTGCGTTGGTAACGGTCACCTCAAGCTCTGCAGCCTGAACCTGAGCCGCTCCGAAGGCCAACATAGCCGAGCTAATCACTAAGCTGATTTGAGTACGTTTGTTCATTTTGATTCCATCCTTTATCGAGTCCTATCGTTGCCAACAAAACGAATAACAGCGATATACCGTTACCTTTGCCAGAACGAACTGTGGTGTTGTTGACTCTAAGAATGGCGATCAAATCTATCAGCAACTTCATTGAATTCTCATAAAACTCTCACAAGTTTATTCAAACTTATTACTATCCAGAAATATAGTTCTAAGAGACTGATATATAGTTAGAAACTCTCGTTCTAGAAATGAGAGTTAGACAAGGAATCATGGTTCAAGAATAGTGCAGACCAAACGCAAAAGGCCCAATCGACATACCGACTGGGCCTTTTATCTGATGTGTCAAAGTTCTCTCACGAAAGCTCAATCGATTTCAGCTGAGCGAACCATACACCACCAAATTAGAATGCGTAGTTTGCGTCAACAAGTTCGCTTACTTCAACTTTGCTTACTTCTGCGCGAGCTTCAAGCCACTGCGCTACTTGCAGTTGCTCTGCTTCTGTCACTGAACGGTAGCGCTCAATAGAACATAAGAAACCTTCGAACAGCTCTAAACCACCGCCACCAAAGCACAGGCCGATGCTGTCGATAAAATCGATAAATTCATCGATGAACACATCGTATTGGTCAAAATCAGCAATCGAAGTCGTGCAGCTTACTTCAAAACCTAGAATAGCGAATTCACCTAGGTATAACTTCTTGCGTAGGCGGCGATTTTTGTTTTCGATTTTATCTAATTTCATAACTGTCTCTCTTTTCGTTTGATAAAGCATTTATACACAGTTCTTCGTTAATTCCCAAGAGTTTTGTATTGCACGAGAGGCTTAACGGGAAAAATCGTGCTGCAGAAACAAAACCTTAATCAAAACTATAAAAATCTGTCACTTAACTGCTTCACGATTGGTCACACATTGAACCAGCTATTAACTCATTAGAAATAGCTTGGTTACACGTGAATAACAAATAATAAAGTCAGCCAACAGGAAGCAGTCCCGATGAGCAAGGAAACATTTGATAGCACTCGTTTTAACAAGAGTAACAACAAGCCCTTCGAAGAAGTTCTAGATGCGAACCTTTCAAGAAGAAACGTTCTGAAAGGCGGTCTTGGCATCAGTGCAATGACCGCCTTTGGCGCATTTGGTTTAGCGGGTCACAGCACGGCTAACGCTACGACAATGCAAGCAACGGGCGCGCACAAAAGCACCGCAACACTTGCCTTCGAATCGGTTAAAGGCTCTTTAACAGACAGTGTCGTTGTACCAAAAGGCTATACAGCACAAGTATTGGTTCCTTGGGGTACCCCACTGAACAAGCAAGGCAAGGCTTGGTTAAAAGATGGAACCAACAACGCACAAGATCAAGCGAACTCACTGGGCATGCACCACGACGGCATGCACTTCTTCCCGCTTGATGGCAACAGTAACGACGGCTTGTTGGTGATCAACCACGAATACATCGACCAAAAAGCACTGCACACTAATGGCCCAACATACAACGAAGGCGCTCGCCCTAGCCTTGATGAAGTACGCAAAGAGATCAACGCGCACGGCGTGAGTGTGGTTCGTGTAAAACTGGATGGCAACCAGTGGGTGATGGTGGATAACGATCCACTTAACCGCCGCTACACGGGCGCGACCGTAATGGATCTATCTGGTCCTGTTGCTCATAGTGAATTTACCAAAACCAAATTCTCACAAGACGGCAGCCAAGCTCGTGGCACGTTGAACAACTGTGGTAATGGCTACACGCCATGGGGCACTTACCTAACGTGTGAAGAAAACTGGCCGGGTTATTTTGTTAACAAAGGCGAGACAACGCCAGCACAAGAACGTATTGGTATCGCAACCGACAAAACACGTTACGGTTGGGACACGCTTTCAGGCAATAAACAACAACGCTTAGACGAGTTTGCACGCTTTGACGTAACACCAAGCGCTGATTCGCCGATTGATGACTACCGTAACGAAGCACATGGTCACGGCTACATTGTCGAAATCGACCCATATACAGCGAACTCTCGCGCTAAGAAACGTTCAGCATTGGGTTGTTTCCGTCATGAAGGTTGTACGTTTGGCAAACTTACTGAAGGTGAGCCTATCGTGTTCTATTCTGGCCACGACTCTCGTTTTGAATACCTGTACAAATTCGTTTCTGAAGCGAAATGGGACCCACGTGATGCAGAGCCGAGCAATCGCCTAAGTGCGGGTGACAAGTATATGGACAAAGGCACACTGTATGTGGCTAAGTTCAATGATGATGGTTCAGGTACTTGGCTACCACTGACTCTGAGCAGCAAGACTAAAAACGGCGGTAAGCTAGGTGATTCATTTGACTCTCAAGCAGCGCTTATCATCAATACAGCAGGCGCTGCCGACCTTGTTGGTGCAACGCCAATGGATCGCCCTGAATGGTGCTCTGTTGACCCAATGACAGGTACCGTTTACCTAACGCTAACAAATAACAACAAGCGCAAAGAAGCGAACTCAGCGAACCCTCGCGTAAACAACAAGTTTGGCCATGTTATCCGCTGGGATGAAGGCAAAACTGCGAGCGAATTCGATTGGGATATCTTTGTATTCGGTTCTCCAGCAGTGGAAGACAAGTCTATTAACCGCTCAGGTCTAACAGACATGAACCAGTTCGCCAGCCCTGACGGCTTAGCGTTCGATGCTCGTGGCATCTTGTGGATTCAGACAGATAACGGCGCAGACGAAGTCACTGGCTACACCAATGACCAAATGCTGGCAGTTGTTCCATCTCAGCTAACGGGTGACAACGGCAACAGCGCGGTAATTGATGCAAACAACCAAGCACAACTTAAACGCTTCTTTGTTGGTCCAAACGGTTGTGAAGTAACAGGCTTTACCATCAGCCCTGATTTCAAATCGCTATTTGTAAACATTCAACACCCTGCAAACTGGCCATCGTCAGAAGATGCGACCGCACAGACTCAAGGCAATGTTCGCCCAAGAGCATCTACCGTTGTGATTCGTCGTGAAGACGGCGGTGAAATCGCGGTTTAATAAGCAAATCTAGCTAAGATCAGCAACCTTACTGTTATCTAGTTTCTGTTCGCTAGCTAGTTAAATCAAAAAAGAGCGATAAGGCCAAATGCCCTATCGCTCTTTTTTAAATTCTATAAGCTCTTTGATTCAACTAATGATCTGCGACTTTGCAAACTGCTCTTCACCCCAAACCAAATCACGCACCGTCATCCTCGAGAAGGAGGAACGACTGAGTCGGGGATCTCTAATCGTTATCGTTGATCGCAATACCGTTAATCACAATTAACTCACGAACAACCACACGCCAACGCCCATCATCAACGTACCTGCAATACGGTTCATTAACTTAACGTTATCGGCTTTGCCCAGCATATGCTTTAAGCTCTTTCCGCCTGTCGCGTATAAGGTCATGCAAACAAACTCAGAAACCAGAATAATCGACACCAAAATCAACAACTGCGGCGCTAAGTCTTTATTGCTGTTAATAAAGGGAGGCAGCAGAGAAATCATAAACGCCCAGCCTTTTGGGTTCGCAATTGCAGTGACAAAACCTTGAACCACCAAGTCCCAATCATTGCTGACTTTTGTTGTTTGGTTGTCAGTGCTGATCGCCAGTTTGCCTCTCGAACGCCACATCTGAACGCCTAAATAGAACAAGTAAGCTGCACCAACAAATTTAAAGCCTGTAAAAAGCCACGGGTAGTTCAACATAATAGATGCAATACCCAAT
>NZ_JBFRSN010000311.1:0-6781 GCF_041473595.1 Vibrio sp. 10N.222.46.A1 | reverse complement strand
CTGATGACCTTATTTAGTGTGACGATCTTAACGACTTTATATAACTTAGTGAGCTTATATCAGTCAGCTAGCTAGGGCGTTATTTGTCCGCCGTTAACATCTAGGATTTGTCCTGTGATGTACCCGCTACAAGCGTGCGATGCAAAGAAAGCAAATGAAGGGGCAACTTCATCAATATTGCCAAAGCGTCCCATTGGAATGTTGTTAGCAATGGTCGCTTTCAGATCGTCGCTTTTGCCATCGTGAAATGCGGTGTCGATAGTGCCCGGTGAAACAATGTTGAAACGGATATTGTCTTGCGCGAACTCTTTCACCCAATTGCGGTGAATGTCGTGCAACCAAGCTTTAGATGCGGCATAGACGCCAGCACCCACACCACCGCCTTCGCGAGCGGCAATAGAGCCCGTGCTAATCACACACGATGTTTGCCCCGACAAAGCAGCAGATGCACGCAAGTGTGGGATAGAGAACTTAGTTGTCATCAGCGCGGATCGAACATTTAGGTTCATCACACGCTCATAAAACTCGTCATCGATATTTTCTAGACTTGCACGCCCACCAAGGCCACCAGCGTTGTTAATCAACACATCCATGCCGCCAAAATGGTCGGTGAACTCTTTGACTAACCTTTCGCACTCTAATGTGTCCATTAGGTTTGCAGGAAAAAACGCAACATCGCCACCCAATGCGGTGAGTTCGGTGAGAACGTCATCGACTTTTGGGCTGAAAGCACGACTATTGATGCCAATCTTTGCGCCGTACTTTGCAAAAATGCGTGCAGTAGCTAAGCCCATACCAGCAGTAGAGCCAGTAATTAAAATGCGTTTGCCTTTTAAATCGTTAAACATCAGAGTCGCCTATATTGTAGATTATTTGCGTTAATAAATCATACAATAACACTTGCTATATTCAAGAGTGTTCATCTAAAAACTGATCATTACCGACATAAATAGTGAGAGTAAGAGTGGTTTTGTGAGTTCACGCATACAAAAAATGTGTAAATAAGAACTATTTGTATGAATAAATAGGTATGTTTGGTTTGATGGGCTTAATACTTACAAGATTGTCAAAAAAATGCTCTAGCCTATACTGGTAGTGACCTCACGTTATTCTGATACTGAGTTGGTAGAGATATAAATCAGTGTTATAGTACGAATTAAATAATACATATCTAATAAGTAAGTAGACACATGGCTGGTCATTTCAATTCTATTTCAGGCTCTAAGCGAAGCCTTCATGTGCAAGTTGCACGTGAAATCGCTCGTGGTATTTTGTCGGGCAATTTGCCTCAAGGTTCTATTATCCCTGGTGAAATGGCTCTGTGTGAGCAATTTGGTATCAGTAGAACAGCATTAAGAGAAGCGGTTAAGCTTCTTACTTCAAAAGGTCTATTAGAATCTCGCCCTAAGATTGGTACTCGTGTTGTTGACCGCGCGTTCTGGAACTTCTTAGATCCACAATTGATCGAATGGATGGACGGTTTAGCTGACACCGACCAATTCTGCCATCAGTTTTTAGGCTTGCGCCGTGCCATCGAACCTGAAGCTTGTGCGTTGGCCGCTAAATTTGCGACTGCAGATCAACGAATTGAATTATCAGAAATTTTCCAAAAAATGGTGGAGATATCTAGCGAAGAGATTCTTGATAAAGAGCGTTGGCTAGATATTGATATGAAGTTCCATAGCCTAATCTTCAACGCAACAGGGAACGACTTTTACCTACCATTCGGCAATATCTTAACGACGATGTTTGTTAACTTTATTTCTCACTCTTCTGAAGAGGGAAGTACCTGCATTGAAGAACACCGCCAAATTTATGAAGCAATCATGGCGGGGAACAGTGATAAAGCGCGTCAAGCGTCAGCGAGTCACTTGCTAGAAACGAACCACAGGTTACCAATCGCTAGTTAATTGTTTTAAAAAGATTTTTACTTTGAATCTTTGTTGGAACTGGTTCATTGGAACTAAAAGGTACACCAGGAAAGCACGTTTAATACGTGCTTTTTTTGTATCTAAATTTGATGGAAACCTGACTGATGTCCAATATTTGACCTATTCTTTGCTGTTTTGTTAAAACCACTAGCAACCAGCCTTGTTAGTTATATAATAATACTAATCAAATTATTGCGAGTGTGATTATGCCTCAGTCTTTATTACCAAATATTCTTCAGTTTATCGGTCAGATAGACCCATTCGATAAGATCCCTAAAGAAGCGCTGCGTGAACTTGCCTCTAATGTTCAGATCACTTACCTCGGCAAAGGTGATGTGGTTGATCTTTGTGAATCGGGCAAGGAAAAGTCGCTCTATATCATTCGAACTGGCTCTATGGAGCAACGAAAATCGGACGGTGTGCTTCGCGCACGTTTAGGTAGCGAAGACTTGTTCGGTTTTACATTCTTAGATTCTGAAGTTAACGATGAGAAAGGCTATAGAGCCATCGCAATTGAGAACACCTTACTTTATGTGATTCCACACTCGGCACTTCAAACGCTTTTCAAAGCTTTTCCAAGTTGCGCAGAACATTTTGCTTCACAGGCTCAGGTTCGTTTGAAGTCGGCATTGGATGTTGTGTGGTCAAATAAAGAGAAAGGCTTGTTCATTCGTAAGGTTGAAGAAGTGGCAAGCGGGCAGGTCGCCATTGTTAAGTCTGAGCAAACCATCCAATCGGTAGCGGTGGAAATGCTTCATCAACGCTCGCCATGTGCGGTGATCTATGAGGGTGAAACCATTGTTGGTTTGATTACCGACCGTGACATGACTAAGCGAGTAATCGCTCACGGTGTCAGCACTGATAGCCTGATCTCAGAGGTAATGACACACTCTCCACTCACAGTGAAACCCGATGATTTAGTGCTGCATGCTGCATCTATCATGATGCAATTCAATATCCGTAACTTGCCCGTTGTGAAAGAGAATAAGGTCGTTGGTCTTCTCACCACGTCTCACTTAGTTCAAAACCACCGTGTCCAAGCGATCTTCTTAATCGAGAAAATCAAATACGCGGGCAGTGTGAAAACCATGTCTTCGTTCACCCCTGAGCGACAAGCTATTTTTGAAGCGCTGGTGGAAGGCAAGGTTGCACCGGAAACCGTCGGTAAGGTAATGACCATGATCATGGATGCCTACACCCGCCGATTGATTCAAATAGCGATTGATAAATTAGGCCCACCACCGTGTGATTTCTCTTGGATCGTAGCCGGATCGCACGCGCGTAATGAAGTGCACATGTTGTCGGATCAAGACAGCGCGATTGTACTGGCTGATGATGCGACAGACAGTGACCGTATTTACTTCAAACACTTAGCGATGATGGTGACCAACGGGTTGGCAAGCTGCGATTACCCGTTATGCCCAGGTAAATTCATGGCAGCGACGCCAAAATGGTGTCAGCCTCTCAATGTTTGGAAGCACTACTATAAAAAGTGGGTTGCCAACCCTGAGTATGAACGCCTACTCAACATCAGTGTGTTCCTAGAGATCCGTACTATTTATGGCAACAGTGAGTTCGAAGGCATTCTTCGTGATGAGCTGCATACTAATATTCGCGGCAACCGTGAGTTCCTAAGTACGCTCGTGAAAGATGCGGTCAATACCAATCCACCTTTGGGTATCTTCAACAGCTTGGTGTTAGAAAAATCGGGTGAGAACAAGAAAACCTTGAACGTGAAGAAATACGCCATCAACTTGATTATTGATTTAGCACGTATTTATGGTCTTGCAGTGGAGTGTGACTTGTCGGCCACTGATGAACGCTTTGCGGCAGCCAATGAAAAAGGCATGCTGAGCGACGACGCATTCAAAAACATTCTAGGTGCTTACCAGTTCATTCTCTCTTTCCGATTCGGTCATCAACTTGAAGCGTTGAAGAACGGAGATGTGCCCGACAACAATATCAATCCAGATAGCTTTGGTAGCTTTGAACGTAAACACTTGAAAGATGCCTTTAGGATCATTGCTGACCTTCAAGAAGCGGCGAAAATTCGTTTCGGAGCACGCTAATGAAATCGTTTTTAAATTACTTTCATCCGCTTGAGCGAATTAAACGTAAACGTAAGCAATATCTGGGAACGGTTAAGTTGCCAGAAGCGTTACATGATCTCGTAGATCAGCCTTGCCCTGAAATGACGGACTTGGCCAAAGACAGTGACTATATCGTGTTGGATCTTGAGACCACGGGTCTAGACAGCGAACAAGATCTGATTTTGTCCATGGGTTGGGTCGATGTGGTCAAGGGGCGAATAGACTTAGCGTCCGCAAAGCATATTTATCTGGATAACGATTCGCAGATCAACGCTGAAACCGCCGTGATTAACCATATTACGCCGCAAATGTTAGAAGAGGGCGCTTCTATTCATGATGCGATGCTGACGTTCTTCGAAGCAGCGAAAGGCAAGATTATTGTCGCGCACGCTTGCATGGTAGAAGAGAGGTTCATTAGCCAATATCTTCTTCGCTGTTACGGTTTACGAGCGATTCCTCTGCTTTGGCTAGACACATTGTGTATTGAAAAGAGTATGGAGAAAGCGATCAGCAATCATGAAGAAGTGGATTTGACTCTAGCTGGCACTCGTGAAAGGTACGGGCTTCCTGAATACAACAATCATAATGCGCTTGCTGATGCAGTATCAACTGCGGAATTGTTTTTAGCTCAGCAGAAGCGAGTTGTGCCTAACGATGAAGTGACCGTTGCATTTCTCTATCGGATCAGTCACTAGGGTGAGGGGCGTTAAGTACTCGGCTCTTATTTGAATGATTTGAAAGAAGAAAAGCCAGCGATTAAGCTGGCTTTTTTTTAGGTCTTAGAAAATTAGGACAGTAATTATCTTAGATTATTTATATAGCTATCGATTAGAAGCTGTAAGTTAGACCAACACGGCTACGTAGCTCACGAGTCGCTTTAGTCGATGAAGTACTCACATCACCAAACTCTACATATGGTGCCCATTGACCCATCATGTGGCGAATACTTGCGTTCAACTCGTAGTTGGTATCGTCGTTGTCGTAGATGTCATATCCATCCGCTTTGTAGTAGTTACCCTCTAAACCAAAGCGCCAGTTTTCCATTGAGTAGTTAACGTTTGCCGTTAGACGGTGGCGGCGTTGGTTTTCAATGTTTTTCTCAACACCGACAATGTCACCATTACCGTCGAGCTCGTACTCAGTCGTGCTAGTATTTTGTCTCATATCGTAACGGTAACGAGCACTTAGGCTTAGGCCATCAACGCTATCCACTTTGTATGTTGCACGAACTTGAGGTTTGTACGTAACACCAGATTCGCGACCTTCAATTGGCATACCGTAAGTCATTGTCCAGTTATCGTTTAGTACATGACGGTAATTTAGACCAAGCTCCCAACCGTTATTCTTCAAATCTTCCATGAATTTACCGTCTTCTCCCTTGAATTTCGCTTCGATATCTACAAGGAAGTTGCCAATGCTATCGCCCAGTTTTACACGAGTAGCGTGTTGATCTGTATGACTCTTGTATTCGTGTCTCATATCGAAAGACGCCGCAGATACAGAGCCAGCAGCGAGTACAGATGCCACAGCAATCACGATTTTAGTTTTATTCATGGTATTAATTCCATATTTATAGGTTGAGTATTGGCCATAATTACAAGCCAAATAGAGTAGTTCTTGTCTTCAATGCATTTTGTTATTGAAATTATTTCTTGGTTATTTCAAATTTGTTTTGCATTTAAATAATACAAATATGCTAACGATTTGAAGGCGTATAATCTGTGAATTTGATCGTGTTGTTGGGACAAAACCACTATTTACAAAGGGTTACAAAGTTGAGTTACTCTGGTAAGTTGATGATTATTAGTGGTTTATTTGGCTGTTGATGATGATTTTGAAGAGTTTTGTTCGTCAATAAATGTGCGCTACAGCAAAAAATTGAACCTTTAGATATCATTTTTATTTGTAATACATTATTATTTACTAACTTTCTGTAGCAACACATAACTTTGCTGTGTTGATTACATGCACTGACAGTGTGAAGCCGAATAAGTAAGAACGGTCTTGAAGCTAAATGGATTAAATCCACCGCTTTAAGAACATGAGGCATTTACTTGAGGTGATTTAAAGCTCAATCAGAGAAGGTTTGAAATGTAGTAGGCAAGGCAGTGACATAGCCTGCTATATAGATATGAACTTGATAGGAATGAACAGGGTTCGAATGGTTACCCGTTGTTCTTATTAGCGACAAAGAAGAAATCGTTGAAGTGCTTGCGAAAGCATTTTGATTATTGCTCCCAACTATTCTAATTATAACTTCTGCTTTCGTTTAGAAAGGTAGGAGACGGTAGTCGAAGATCTACCCTTGCGCTCATGTTGATACAGGCAACATGAGCGTTTTTTTATCTGAAATTTGAGTAGAGAATAGTTTGATAAGCAAAAACGTGTAAGCTGCGGCTTAAGAGCTAAGCTTTTAGGTTGATGACAGCGCGTTCAAGTGAGTCTGTTTGTTCTACTACTGAAGTTGCAGAAGCGGCGTTTTTTGAAGCGCTCGTTACATTCGTCAGTGTCAACTGTTTAATGGCATCTACGTTTTCGATGATCTCTGACGTCACTTCACTTTGCTCCTTCATAGCATTGGAGACTTCTAAACTGTTATTTAGAATGGTTTCCATGTCTGCGATAACCGATGTGATTCTTGAATGTGCCTTCTCACAAGAGTCGACACTGCTGTTACCTTTTTCACAACAATTTTGAATCGTGTTAACCACCATTTGGGTTTGATCTTGAACCCCTTGAATAATGGTTGAGATCTCTTCG
>NZ_JBFRSN010000310.1:0-3701 GCF_041473595.1 Vibrio sp. 10N.222.46.A1 | reverse complement strand
AAAGGGTTGATGTGAAAGCATTAACCCTTTTTAGTACCTGCCTTTCTGTATTCTCAGATAACCTAAATCTCATACCTACAGATACAAAAAAGGCCCCAATACAGGAGCCCTTCAAATCGTATGTTTCAATCAAATAGATTTAGTTCAAGGAAAAGGCACGGAGTTTTCAGCACCTTTCCCTAAAACAAAAAGGGACTCAATGAGCCCCTTTAAAAGTACTTTTCAAAGTAGTCGTTTGAAATTCTAGGAGAGCACGCGGAGCTTACGGATGTAAGTGAGCATGCTCGACAACGAAGTTCAAATTACTACGCAGAAAAATTATGCGTAAACAGGTAGACGCTTACAGATATTTAGTACTTTCGCTTTAGTTGCTTCGATAACAGACTCATCACCCATGTTATCTAGGATGTCACACATCCAACCTGCTAGCTCTTTCGCGTCTGCTTCTGAGAAACCGCGACGAGTGATAGAAGGAGAACCGATACGGATACCAGAAGTAACGAACGGGCTACGTGGATCGTTTGGTACTGAGTTCTTGTTAACTGTGATGTTAGCTGAACCCAGTGCTGCATCTGCTTCTTTACCTGTGATGTCTTTGTCGATTAGATCAACTAGGAACAGGTGGTTCTCTGTAGAACCTGAAACGATGTTGTAACCGCGAGCTAGGAATTCAGCAACCATTGCTTTTGCGTTAGCCACTACGCGAGCTTGGTATTCTTTAAACTCTGGTTCTAGAGCTTCTTTGAACGCTACTGCTTTACCAGCGATAACGTGCATTAGAGGGCCACCTTGGCCACCTGGGAATACTGCTGAGTTTAGTTTCTTGTAAAGATCTTCGCCTTCGTTAGAAAGGATAAGACCACCACGAGGACCAGCAAGCGTTTTGTGCGTTGTTGTTGTAACAACGTGAGCGTGTGGAACTGGGTTAGGGTAAACACCTGCAGCGATAAGGCCAGCAACGTGCGCCATATCTACGAAGAAGTAAGCACCTACTTTGTCAGCGATTTCACGCATGCGCGCCCAATCACAAACTTGAGAGTAAGCTGAGAAACCACCGATGATCATCTTAGGTTTGTGCTCGATAGCTAGCGCTTCCATCTCTTCGTAATCGATTTGACCTGCTTCATCGATACCGTAAGGGATGATGTTGTAAAGCTTACCAGAGAAGTTTACTGGAGAACCGTGAGTTAGGTGACCACCGTGCGCTAGGCTCATACCTAGAACAGTATCGCCAGCATTCAGTAGTGCCATGTATACAGCGTTGTTTGCTTGAGAACCTGAGTGAGGTTGTACGTTCGCGTATTGAGCGCCAAACAGTTCACATGCACGTTCGATTGCTAGAGTTTCAACTTTATCTACGAACTCACAACCACCGTAGTAACGCTTACCAGGGTAGCCTTCAGCGTATTTGTTTGTAAGTTGAGAACCTTGAGCTTCCATTACACGTGGGCTTGTGTAGTTTTCTGAAGCGATAAGTTCGATGTGCTCTTCCTGACGAAGAGTTTCTTCTTGGATAGCTGCGAATAGGTCCGCATCGTAATCAGCAATGTTCATGTCACGCTTAAGCATCTGTATCTCCTGACTCAGATTGTACTGAAAGTTTCAAAAAAACCACACAACGACCGAAAGCAAACGTTTCCGTCACCGTTTTGATGTGACGCATTCTACATAATTTGATCTAGGTCATAAAGAGCTAATTGCAATTTTATCATGCAGTTTTTTCATAATCACAAATAAGATTCATCATGGTTATTGAGCTTATCCAACCAAAGATGACGCTTACTGTCAATTTTACGCTTTACACCCTGTAAAACGCAGATTACATAGGTTTACCTTAATTTTGCACCTCAAGCTACCGAAAGCTAAGGTTTTTCTCTACTATGCACGCCTTTATTGGTTAGGTAATTATAAAAACGATGGAAAAACACTCACGTAAAGAAGATTGGGTAGCCATTCTTACTGGCACGTTTTTAGTGGCGTTAGGCGTCTTCTTTTTACAGTCAGCAAATCTGCTTACCGGTGGTACTACTGGCTTGGCTCTGCTTTTGAGTCAATTCTTACCTGTAACCTTTGGTATTTTGTACTTTGTTGCCAACTGTCCATTCTATTTATTAGCTTGGAAACGATTTGGTCGTCACTTCGCAATAAGCAGTGCCATCTCTGGATTTTTAGTGTCTGTATTTGCCGACCATTTATACTTGGTGATTTCGTTAGACGTTCATAATGAAATTTACTGTGCAGTCGCTGGCGGCTTATTAATGGGCTTAGGCATGTTGATCTTGTTCCGTCATCGCTCGAGCTTGGGTGGCTTCAACGTATTGTGTCTGTTCATTCAAGATCGCTACGGTATCTCAGTAGGCAAAACCCAAATGGCCATTGATGCCTGTATTCTGTTTGCATCCTTCTTCTTTGTATCACCTTGGGTGATTGCCGTATCTGTATTAGGCACCGCAGTATTGAACATCGTATTGGCAATGAACCACAAACCAACTCGCTACTCGGTGAATTACGCGTCTTAATACCAATTCCCCTATGAATTACTAGCTGTTTTTAATAACAAAAACAGCTAGAATTTAGGTTTTATAAACCGTCGCCTTTTCTATGCAAGATTACCTCTCTAGCGCCAAAGACCAACAAGCCTCTATTTATATTGAAGGTTTGGAATTCAACCCCAACACACGAGTCTTTAGCTGCGACGAGCAGGTCATTGATTTAGAACCTCGTTCTATCGAGCTCTTAGAGTTATTTCTTACCAGCGTTGGTCAGCCGCTCTCTGCCGAGTACATTATTGAATCTATATGGCAAAGTAGCTTCATTTCCAAAAATGTTCTGACAAACCGAATCAGTACCTTACGTTCAATACTTCAAAAACATTTGCCTAATAGCGATGCGACCAAAATACTGGTGACTTACCCGCGCAAGGGCTACTTCCTTAACCCTAGCTCGGTTAGCTTTTCCACGGTTCCCCCTGAAACCGCAGCGGATGATGCCACAATAGAACCTCCAACCAGACAAAAAGGATTTGCCTCCAATCCAGTTAACCCCTGGCTTGTTGTAGTGTCTTTGGCTTTGCTGATCAGCACTGCGGTAATGGGTTATATGCTTTGGCAATCTTCGACTCGAGCCTCCGAAGTTGAACGCGACCAACGATTGATTCCTAAGGTCGAACTCCTCCTGAATCGATTGGATGCCATTGGTGATAATTCCAGAAAATACCGAAAAGTCGTAAAAGCATTATTACTTCAACAGCAGATTGAATACGCCTACACCGATCTTGCTAACCAAGATGCGCCAAGCTACTTCCTTGACCCTATTGATAGCTCTCCCTTCTTTCCGGGCGCAAAGAACATGCGTACCAGTGATTACCTGCTTAACATTCAGCTCAAAGATCAAGAAGTGGACAAACGCCTTATCGCAAAGATAAGCCTGATTTACCCAAACTCAGGGAAGCTCGCATTTGGTGGTGTTTACTCTATTGATGTCAATAATATCAGCAGCAGCCTTATGGAGATCAACCGAGAGCTAGCTAACTACTTTGCACTGCCAGCACCATTACCACCAGAATGGTCAGTCGACAATGCCGAAGTCAGCGAATTGCTAAGTGGAAAAGCCATAGCGCTGGATGGCATCAAGCTCAATACCATGACGTCGACTCTGATTGCGCGTCAACTTGCGCTATTTGAAACAGATCAGAAGAAGCT
>NZ_JBFRSN010000309.1:0-259 GCF_041473595.1 Vibrio sp. 10N.222.46.A1 | reverse complement strand
ACGATGAGTGTCCACACAGATTGATTAGGTTTAGAAAGTAAAAGAGACGATATTGGGTCTGTAGCTCAGCTGGTTAGAGCGCTCGCCTGATAAGCGGGAGGTCGGTGGTTCGAGTCCACTCAGACCCACCAATATCGACTAGAAACAAAGATGGGGCTATAGCTCAGCTGGGAGAGCGCCTGCCTTGCACGCAGGAGGTCTGCGGTTCGATCCCGCATAGCTCCACCATCTTTAAGTGTTTTTATCTGAAAATATTTAA
>NZ_JBFRSN010000308.1:0-397 GCF_041473595.1 Vibrio sp. 10N.222.46.A1 | reverse complement strand
ACCTCCTTATACGAAGATACTCACGATGAGTGTCCACACAGATTGATTAGGTTTAGAAAAGTAAAGAGACGAAGAACTCCCAAGTTCTTCAATATCCAGTGTCCCGTTCGTCTAGAGGCCTAGGACACCGCCCTTTCACGGCGGTAACAGGGGTTCGACTCCCCTACGGGATACCATTGGGTCGTTAGCTCAGTTGGTAGAGCAGTTGACTTTTAATCAATTGGTCGCAGGTTCGAATCCTGCACGACCCACCATTCTTTCTCCGCGAAGGAATTAAAACTATCGTGGGCGATTAGCTCAGTTGGGAGAGCACCTGCCTTACAAGCAGGGGGTCACTGGTTCGAGCCCGGTATCGCCCACCATTCTCTAAATATTCTTAGTTATAGTCATATCCAAA
>NZ_JBFRSN010000307.1:0-2397 GCF_041473595.1 Vibrio sp. 10N.222.46.A1 | reverse complement strand
TCCTCACCAGCCATACGTCCTAGTTTTTCTGCGATCTCTTGCAAACCCTTGTGCTTATTCAGAAACTCAGCGTGGCGCTTCATGATGGTTAGGTCTGTTTTGCTTAATTTGGCCGATGCCATGTCCCACAAACGCCCTACACTGCCTTCATCGCCCGACTCTGTCACTTTGTCCATGTTTTTCATGGTTTCCATGCGCTGATAAAGATCAGCTAAGACTTTTTCTTTGCTTGTTTCGAGTTCGGTGACTTGAGCTTGTTTGATGGCATCTGACAGCGATTGGTACCATTGATCACAAAAGTAATGTGGAAACATCGCGTTATAAACACCTTTATTGTTTTCCATCAAACGTCTTGCTTGTAGATAAAATGCTGAGTGCCACTCCAGCTTCTTAATAACGCGATCAATCTCGTCAAAAAACTGAGATTCATCCCAGTAAATCACTTCTTGGTAAAGTGCGATTTCCTCTTGGAAACGGTCGGTTTCACACACTTTAGTGACGCGTTTTTTTACTTTACCGCGCCATTTAACTAAGTGGTTTTTGACTGATGTTTTCACACCTTTATTCTCAGCAGCCATCATCACTTGAGAACGAGCGATAAGATCATTCATCGCGGTATCAATGATACCAGAGTCAGCCACCATCAAAGCGAGGTTTAAGCCGTCAGCTCCTAACATATGCTCCCCCTCTTACTCAAAGTACTGACTCATGAACTTAATGCGTTGCGCGATCTTGCTACTCTTCACTTTTGTCGTTTCAAGCTCTTGTGTTACCGCCTGTAAGCTTGATTCCATCGCTTTCGGTAAATCAGGGTCAATATAGTTATGCGGTAATGCGTCATGGAATTCAGTGCGTACTCTTTTTAACTTGAATTCAGCTGCAGTTAACTGTTCTAGGGCTTTCTCAGCGCCGTTCAACCACTTGTTATACAGTTCTTGATCTAAACCGTCAGTAGTCACCACACTCACCAATACAGAACGATTAGCAATATCTTTGATCACTAATTGATTCGATGCATCCAAGTCGAGCTTTAAACGGCATAGATTTTTGTTTTCGTTTACGTAACCGTAAATGTCGCCATGACCTTCTTTTAGAACACGGTCAAAATCATCTTTGGCTACATACACCCAACGACTATCGCCTTTCTCAGATTCAGACACCGACATATTGCTTTGCAGCATAACCAATTTAATAAGATTGTATGCGCTACCGACGCTGTACATTTTCGCGTTCTTGATATCATGTTGGTAAACGTCTTTACGTCGTAAGCCACTGGTTGACTCCACAGAGAGCGACACCGACAGAGTCGATTCAACATCATCTTGAATCTCTTCTAGCTCTTCACGAGACATTTCGATTTGAGATTTAGACTCTTGCTGATCAAACGCTCGGTTCAACGCAAAATCTTTTACAACGCTACGAACCACATCGCGAGATTCAGGGCTATGCCACAAACAATCTTGAAGAAGCATAATATCGAGCGGGTTAACGCTATCACGGCCACTGAAGAATGCGCTCGCTTTCAATAGTTTAACCGCTTTCTTCCAGCGTCTGTCCGAAACATACAAATCCGACTCTGATGCTGAACCTTGCTTCTTAACCGTGTCTTCAAGCATGGTTTTTAGCTCAAATAACTTGTTAAACGAGTTATCCGTCAGCTCCAGATTATCGAGTTCTTTCTGCCATTGATGATATTCAATGTCTGTAATCGCTAACCCTTTTGGAATGACGGCTTCTTGAGAAGTACCTGTCGTTAGCATCGATTTGAAGTTTTGTTTGTTTTGAATACGGTTGACGAACACACGAACTAACATTCGATCATAAAGTGCTTCTAGGCCGCTGTCTTCATCTGGAAGTTCATTAGACGCTGAAACCAACAAGCGCATCGGCACGCGCTCAATGTCTGCGCCATTTTTAAATGTCTTTTCGTTAACCACAGTCAGTAACGTATTGAGAATGGCAGGGCCTGCTTTCCAGATCTCATCAAGGAATACAACTTGCGCGGTTGGTAGGTAGCCTTCGGTCAGCCTTACGTAACGACCGTTGTCTTTTAATTCTTGAATGCTTAGTGGGCCGAACACTTCCTCAGGAGTAGAGAAACGTGTCATCAAATATTCGAAGTAGCTACTGTTGTCAAAAGCCTGGATGAGGCGTTTAGCGATAAGGCTTTTTGCGATACCCGGAGGGCCCAATAGGAACACACTTTCGCCAGCCAGAGCCGCCAGTAAACAAAGCTTAATGGTGTCTTCTCTTTCATAAACGCCATCAGAGAGAGCATGCGCTAATTTATTGATTCTTTCAGAGAGTAGCGCCTTGTCAGCATGTGAGGAAATAGAAGGGTTCATGCGTTACTCCGAAAATCTTTGAACAGTTGAGAGTGTAGATACGTTTTTATAC
>NZ_JBFRSN010000306.1:0-12951 GCF_041473595.1 Vibrio sp. 10N.222.46.A1 | reverse complement strand
GGTTAGGATGTATACCGCTATCACACTTATGCATTTTACTCCGATATGTTACCAACTGCGTAATATTTGTCACATAAGGAATGATAAGGATTTGCCATGATTATTAGTAATTAATAACCAGACACAATTTCAATGACTAGGAGTTGCGATGACGGCAGTGCTTGCTTTGTTTCGAGCCATGTTAGGTAGCCTAAGGGATCTCTTGCCGATCGTGGCGGTGATTGCTTTCTTCCAGCTTGCTGTTTTGCAAGAACCACTCCCTCATCTGTTGTCTATTCTAACTGGCTTAGTGCTGGTGGTTTTTGGACTGACTTTTTTTATCTTTGGCCTTGAGATGGGTCTGTTCCCAATCGGCGAGTCGATGGCTCAAGCTTTTGCTCGTAAGGGGAGCGTGTTTTGGTTATTGACCTTCGCTTTCTGTTTAGGGTTTGGTACCACCATTGCGGAACCCGCATTAACCGCAGTGGCCGCCGAAGCAGCAGAAGTGGCCGCTGAAGGTGGTGTTATTCCCAACTCTCTAGACGAAATGGAACAGTACGCCGATGGCTTGCGTTTCACCGTAGCATTGTCGGTGGGGATCGCCATCTTACTTGGGGTGCTGCGAATCTTAAAAGGTTGGCCAATTCAGTACATGATCATCGGAGGTTATATTGGAGTTGTGGTGCTCACTGCATTTGCCCCTGAAAACATCATTGGGATTGCGTACGACTCTGGCGGAGTGACTACATCGACCATTACCGTTCCGTTAGTGACCGCATTGGGCGTGGGTTTAGCCTCTGCGATTAAAGGGAGAAATCCGATGATTGATGGCTTTGGATTGATCGCCTTTGCTTCACTGCTGCCGATGATGTTTGTCATGGTCTACGGGATGGTGGTGACATGATCAGTGCTCAGCAATTTATCGACACCTTTCTTGGTACTGTCATGGATGTGATTCCGATTGCGGTGATCATCTTCGGTTTCCAATTAGCGGTGCTGCGCAAGCCAGTTAATAACTTAGGCAAAGTGCTGATAGGTTTCTTTTACGTCATTCTTGGGTTGTCGCTCTTTTTGATGGGGTTAGAGCTCGCGCTGTTTCCTTTAGGGGAGACTATGGCAATGCAACTCACCGAACCAAGTTTTTTGACTGAGTTCAAGGTCAGTTCAGGCCTTGCCTTAGTTTGGTTTGACTATTACTGGGTTTACCTTTTCGCGTTTTGTATTGGTTTCAGTACCACGATAGCCGAGCCCTCTTTGATCGCCGTTGCTATTAAGGCAAACCAAGTTTCCGGTGGCAGTATCAGTGTTAACGGGCTGAGGATCTCCGTGGCGTTAGGTGTAGCGATTGGCATATCGCTAGGTAGTTATCGCATCGTGGCTGGCGACCCTATTCATTACTACATCATTGCTGGCTATGTCATTGTGGTTATTCAGACCTTTTATGCGCCCAAATTGATTATTCCGTTAGCTTACGATTCTGGTGGGGTTACGACATCAACGGTGACGGTACCTTTAGTGACGGCACTTGGGTTGGGACTCGCGTCAACGGTGCCAGGAAGAAATCCGGTAATTGATGGCTTTGGGTTGATTGCTTTCGCGAGCTTATTTCCAATTATATCCGTGATGGGGTATGCCCAAATAACGCAATGGCTAAACCGATCACAATCCTCTAAGGAGAGCAAAGATGCGCTTTAAACTTATCTTAGCGTTTGTAGAAGAAAGCAAGACCGATATCGTGCTCGACGCCGCGCGTGATGCGGGTGCAACAGGGGCAACCGTGATTAACAATGCCAGAGGGCAGGGGCTAAACCAAAAGCGCACCTTCTTTGGGTTAACGTTAGAGGTGCAAAAAGATGTGCTGCTGTTTGTCGTCGAGGAGCACCTAGCTAGGCATATTCTAGAAACTATCGGTGAAGTCGGGGAGTTTGACCAAGAGTCAGGGCAAGGGATAGCAGTGCAGATCGATGTCGAAGATGCAGTCGGGGTCGCGCACCAAGTTGAAACATTAACTAAGGTTGTGGAGGACGAGTTATGAGTGGCAGTGAAAAAATCCGAGTAAGCGATGTAATGGCTAATACGTATGTGATTATCGATGGGCTAACCACTGTGTTGGAAGCGATAGAGATGGCTAAGAAGCATAAAGTGAAAGCCATCATTGTCGATAAGCGCCACGAAGATGACGAATACGGCATCGTATTGATGAATGATATTGCTAAGAAAGTACTGGCTAAGAACCGTTCTCCGAAGCGAACCAATGTTTATGAGATCATGACCAAGCCAGCGCTAAGCGTGTCTGCCGATATGAATGTGAAGTACTGTGCACGCTTGTTTGAGCGTTTTGGTATCAGTCGTGCCCCTGTGGTCAGTGACCATAAAATAGTCGGTATGGTTAGTTACAATAATATCGTGATCAACGGTATGGCGAGAGATGACGTGTAGCTGTTAGATACGTACAATAGGCTCATAAATTTTATGGAGAAGTACGTGTGAAATTATTTTTTGCTTCAGACCTACACGGTTCGCTGCCAGCAACAGAAAGGGTATTAGAACTCTACCAAGCGTCTGGTGCGCAATATTTAGTGCTATTGGGTGACATTCTGAATCATGGTCCAAGAAACCCGATCCCTGAAGGATACAATCCGCCGGCGGTTGCAGAGAAGTTGAATGCGTTTTCTCAAGAGATCATTGCTGTTCGTGGTAACTGCGATAGCGAAGTGGATCAGATGTTGTTGTCTTTTCCAATGATGATGGATTACTCGTGGGTACTATTAGAATCAGGCCAACGTATTTTTCTAACTCATGGTCATTTGTACAACACCAATAAACGCCCCGAGCTAAAGGCGGGTGATATTATTGCCCATGGTCATACCCATATTCCTGTTGCTGAATACCAAGATGACATCTTTATCTTTAATCCTAGCTCGGTGACATTCCCACGAGATGGCCACGCAGCGAGCTATGGCATCTATGAAAATAATATCTTTAAAGTCATTAGCCTTGAAGGTGATGTTCTCGTGAGTGGCGAGCTTTAAATAAACTCAATCGGCGGCGTTAGAAAAGGCTCACTTTGAGTCTACGTGGCCGAGGTCTCTGTCTGGAGCAATGATGTTTCGTACTCTTTGCTTCAGAACTTTAGCCTCAGGAAAACCGTCGTCCGCTTTTCTTTCCCAAATCTGTATTCCATTACAAAAAACCTCAAATCGACCTCCGGTATCAGGGTGTAAACTCACTTGCTCTATCTCTTCACTGAAAGTATGCAGTAACTCTTGGCATAACCAACTAGAACGAAGCATCCAATTGCATTGACGACAATAGTGTATTGCGATGGTTGCCTTGGTGATTGATGCACTTACCGAGCTTGGTTCTGTATTCATAGATACCCCTAAAAATTCTAAAACAGTAGTTTGATGTCAACAGTTAATAAAAAAGGGGCATCATGCCCCTTTCTATTGGTATATCGTTTAATGATATACAGTAAATCACTGTTGAGTTTTAGCTTAATCTGATTTTAGTTTGAGACAGTATTAGTTTGAGAATAACACCGTAGAACCATGATTTAGGCTAGTGAGCAGCAGTGCTTTCTGATTAATAATATCAATGCGTCGGCTTTGTTCTGCATCCATTTTAATCACTTGAGTGATCAGCTCGAGTTGCTCCTCTGAAAAGTCTTGTCGCTCAGCAGAAGTGACATCTTTAAACTCCGTTGGTGAAATCAGTAAGTAATTATCGTTAATATCCCACTGACCGGTTTCGGAAATATTGATGACGTTTGCGGGTGCAGTCTGAGTGCCATACAGTTTAACTACAGCCATTCTCAGATACGTACCGTTTGGCAAATACTTCGCATTCGATGATAGCTCAACCTTACGCAGTGGCCCGATTGAATCCTCTTGCTTGATATCGCTAATCAGAGTCACCATTTTCGATTGCCATTCGTGTTGCGTAAGCAAGCGTTCTATCTTTGCATCGCTACCCCAGTATAACCAGCCGCTCAAGAAAGCAGAGATAACCAGTAAAATAATGGATAATTTTAATTTCATGTTACTGACCACCGTTACAAATGTCGTGTACATCCGACTGGTTTGCGTAAATTCTTAGAGTTACATTCTCGCTCGAGTAATCTTGAGGGTGAATATAGTTTAGAGCTAGATTGTTACCTTGTCCGCCTGTTGCAATCACCTCAGTTGGCTTTAGCATGCCAGTGTGGCTGGTGTTGTAACGCAATACACATTTCTCTATCGCTGGCAGCCAACTAGTCAGAGTTGGATGGTTGATTGGGGTTTGAACTTTGACACCATTAACCTCTGCTAATGTTCGAAACTCTGACTCTGCTGGGTTCTTTAACGTTAAAACGAGTATTGGCATAATGAAAGCGACAAGTAACATTCCAAACGTTAACCATTTATTCGAACTTTCATCTTTAGGTTTAACCTGATTGGTTACTGGCTCGACTTCGACATGATTTTCTTGAGCCTTTGCAGTTGGCTCTGGATCAATAGTTTCAGTGATGACCTCATCAGCTAATGTGGTATTAGCAAATGTTAAAATAGGCTCTACGTCACTTCTGCAATTTCAGCTGTTGTTGGCTGATCGTTTGATGACAGTGGTGCTGAGCGCTCAACAGTCGCGATAAATTGATAACCACGTTTAGGAACGGTTTTTACAAATGCTGGAGATTTGGTTGAGTCTTTTAGCATTTTTCTGAGTGTCGATACCGCTTGCGTTAAGCTGGAGTCGTCCACCTCAAAGCCTTGGTCTCGCCAAACATATTCGTGTAATTCGTTACGAGTGATAACTTCATTGGGTCTTTCTGACAGCATCAGGAGAATGCGGCTTTCATTGCTGCCAAGACGTACGACTTCACCGTCGCTCATCTGATCAACAAGTGAGTTGCTATTTGGGTCAAATACGAACCGCTGTGCGAGAATAAACTTTGTGCCGATATTGCTCATTGAACTCTTCTATTTTGGATGATTTGGGGTGCGAAATAGACAAATCTCAGGTGAAGTTCTGTTAATTCTTCACCAAATCATGGCTTCTTTTATGTTCTTTTATATTTATAACACTCAAGGATAATAAAAACAGATCAAAAAAACAGTGTTTTTATGCTTTTTGACCTTGAATTTACATTTGTCATCCTCATGTTAATGAACATAAGAGAGGCATAATGTGCAACGCCCCTATGATTATTCAACATAAAGTATAGATGTTTTGGAGTAAAAATGAGCGAAACGGCAACGCAAAATAAAGAGACTCGTGGCTTTCAATCTGAAGTAAAACAACTACTTCACCTAATGATTCACTCACTGTATTCAAATAAAGAAATCTTCCTACGTGAGCTGATCTCTAACGCATCTGACGCGGCTGATAAGCTTCGTTTTCAAGCGCTATCAAATGGCGACCTTTACCAAGGCGATGCTGATTTAGGTGTGAAACTTTCGTTCAACGCTGAAGCAAATACTTTAACGATCTCTGATAACGGCATAGGTATGAGCCGCGACAACGTTATTGAGCATTTAGGTACTATTGCTAAGTCAGGCACAGCTGACTTTTTCTCAAAGCTGTCTGAAGACCAAAGCAAAGACTCTCAGCTTATTGGCCAATTTGGTGTTGGTTTCTATTCTGCATTTATCGTTGCAGACGCAGTGACTGTTCGCACTCGAGCAGCTGGACTTGCTAATGACCAAGCCGTGCAATGGCACTCTGCGGGTGAAGGTGATTACACTATCGAAGACATCACGAAAGAATCTCGTGGTACAGACATCATTCTTCATATGCGTGAAGACGGCAAAGAGTTCTTAAATGAATGGCGTCTGCGTGAAGTGATTGGTAAGTATTCTGATCACATCGGTATCCCTGTCTCTATCTTCACAGCGGTGAAAGATGACGAAGGTAAAGACACCGAAGAGAAGCATTGGGAGCAGATTAACAAGGCTCAAGCGCTTTGGACTCGTAACAAGTCTGATATCGAGAAAGAAGAGTACCAAGAGTTTTACAAGCACGTATCTCACGACTTTGCTGATCCACTAACGTGGAGCCATAACAAAGTTGAAGGTAAGAACGACTACACAAGCCTACTTTACATCCCAGCTAAAGCACCTTGGGATATGATGAATCGTGACCATAAGAGCGGCCTTAAGCTTTATGTACAGCGCGTATTCATCATGGATGATGCAGAGCAGTTCATGCCATCTTACATGCGTTTCGTTCGCGGCTTGATTGATTCAAACGATTTACCACTGAACGTGTCTCGTGAAATCCTGCAAGATAATAAGGTAACTCAGTCTCTTCGTGGCGCATGTACCAAGCGTGTACTCACTATGCTTGAGCGCATGGCGAAGAATGACAACGACAAGTACTTGGAGTTTTGGAAAGAGTTCGGCCTAGTACTGAAAGAAGGCCCTGCTGAAGACATGGCGAACAAAGAAAAAATCGCAGGTCTACTTCGTTTCTCATCAACGGAAGAGGATTCTGTTGAGCAAACCATCAGCCTCGCTTCTTACGTTGAACGTATGAAAGAAGGCCAAGACAAGATTTATTACCTAACGGCAGACAGCTATGCCGCGGCTAAGAACAGCCCACACTTGGAGCAGTTCAAAGCAAAAGGCATTGAAGTGGTTCTAATGTACGATCGTATCGATGAGTATGTGATGAATTACCTAACTGACTTCGACGGTAAGCAGTTCCAGTCGATCACAAAAGCAGGCTTAGATCTAAGCAAGTTTGAAGGTGAAGAAGAGAAAGAGAAGCAAAAAGAGACGGAAGAAGAGTTCAAGTCTGTTGTTGATCGCACTCAAGCTTACCTTGGTGATCGTGTTAAAGAGGTTCGCACGACATTCAAGTTAGCAACTACACCTGCTGTTGTTGTGACCGATGATTTCGAGATGGGCACTCAAATGGCTAAGCTTCTTGAAGCTGCGGGTCAAGCTGCACCTGAAGTTAAGTACATCTTTGAGATTAACCCTGAGCACGCACTTGTGAAACAGATGGCTGATGAAGCGGACGAACAAGCGTTTGGCCGTTGGGTTGAGCTACTACTTGGTCAAGCTATGCTGGCTGAAAAGGGCTCAATGGAAGATCCGTCACAATTCTTAGGTGCAATCAACGAACTACTGACAAAACGTTAGTCTTTCGACTTTGGGCTAAGCTCATAATTATAATTAAAAGCTCGCTAATGCGGGCTTTTTTTATGAACGTCGCTTAACTTCATCGAAATGTCGCTAAAGTTGCTAACAAGACGAACGCAAACGCTGTCGATACATTCTTTAGTCTTAATTTAAGCAAAATTGAATATTAATGTGATAGAATGCTCGACCTAATCAGCTGGTACTATGAACCTATCATCTCCAGTTGTATGATTTTTAAACGTTATACCGAAACTTACCGTTTTGCTTCTGTTTACAGTTGTGCTTAGCCTCAGTTGTTACCTAATCTCTCTTGTTCGACTTAAATTGAACCAGAAAGGCGGGATAGTGAGCTTCGGTATAAATCATAATTTTTATAAGAGGATTAAACATGCGCATCATTCTTCTAGGTGCTCCTGGCGCGGGTAAAGGTACTCAAGCTAACTTCATCATGAACAAATTTGGTATCCCTCAAATTTCAACTGGTGACATGCTACGTGCTGCTATCAAAGCGGGTACTGAGCTTGGTAAGCAAGCAAAATCAGTAATCGACGCTGGTCAGCTAGTTTCTGATGAAATTATCCTTGGTCTAATCAAAGAGCGTATCGCTCAAGATGACTGTGAGAAAGGTTTCCTACTAGACGGTTTCCCACGCACAATCCCTCAAGCTGATGGCCTAAAAGAAATGGGTATCGCAGTAGACTACGTTGTTGAATTCGACGTAGCTGACGATGTGATTGTTGAGCGTATGGCTGGTCGTCGTGCTCACCTTCCTTCTGGCCGTACATACCACAATGTGTACAACCCGCCTAAAGAAGAAGGTAAAGATGACATCACTGGCGAAGAGCTAGTGGTTCGTGATGACGACAAAGAAAAAACAGTTCGTGCACGTCTAGGTGTATACCACGATCAAACAGCTCCGCTTATCTCTTACTACGGTAAAGAAGCTGAAGCAGGTAACACTAAGTACCTTAAGTTCGACGGTACTAAGCAAGTTGCTGAAGTTAGTGCAGAACTTGAGAAAGCACTAGCATAATTGGCTAACAGCCAGTTTTAGAATTTGATATATTGGAAGCGACCTTAAGGTCGCTTTTTTTGTTTCAATTTTTAGTCATATACCAATCTAGATAAACTCGATTGTGCACTGTTTCCGTGGTACGGCTTAGATTCGCGCGGCTAACGATCAATGTGATGTTGTGATCACCTAGGTTAAGAACGATTATTCTTAAATTTAGTAGCACAACAATGATCTTAAACTTATGTAGATTAGTATATTACGTTCCAGAAAATCACATATTGGTCTCAGGTATCTATGGAAAATAATAAAAAGCAGGGCGTTTTACTGGTGAACTTAGGAACACCAGACTCAGCGACCCCAGCTGGCGTTCGTCGATTTTTGAGTGAATTCTTACACGACAAGCGAGTCGTAAACTTAACGCGTTGGTTGTGGTGTCCTATTTTACATGGGGTGATCTTACCGATTAGAGCGCCGAAAGTGGCTAAGCTGTATCAGTCTGTTTGGATGGATGAAGGCTCACCACTGCTTGTGTACTCTCAAAGACAAGCCGAAAAGCTCCAGAAAAAATTACAGATACCCGTAGCGCTGGGTATGACCTATGGTAACCCAAGCCTTAAAACGGGCGTTGAGCAATTAATGGGTCAGGGCGTTGAAGACATCATCGTATTGCCTTTATATCCTCAATACTCAGGCACAACCACAGCGGCCGTATCTGATGGCTTAACCAAGGCCTTTAAGCAGATGCCAGTGATTCCGAGCTATCGCTTTATTCGCGACTACTACGCGCACCCAAGCTACGCAAAAGCATTGGCTGAAAGCGTGCGTAGCCATTGGGATAAAAATGGTAGAGCCGATCATTTAGTTTGTTCTTTCCACGGTATTCCGAAACGATTGGCTGATGAAGGCGACATCTACCCACAGCATTGTGAAGCGACAACAAAGCTCCTTGCTGCTGAGTTAGGCTTATCAGCGGACGATATCACCATGACATACCAATCTCGATTTGGTCGAGAAGAGTGGTTGAAGCCATACACTGACGAGACACTTGAATCATTGCCAAGCAAAGGCATCAAAAAAATCGATATTATGGCGCCTGCATTTTCTGTGGATTGTTTAGAAACGTTAGAAGAGATTTCGGATCAGTGTAAAGAGACCTTCATTGACGCTGGTGGCTCAGACTTTAGCTACATTACGTGTCTGAATGATAGAGACTCGCACATCGATATGATGGCGGAGTTAGTGGCGCTGTATCGTTAAATACGACTTCGCCTAAATTGTCATGCATATCTAAAAATAGCAAAAGGGCTGCTCAATGAGCAGCCCTTTTTGATCTGGATGTTTCTTCTTGAAATAGGTCTAGATATTAAGCAACCGAAGTTTCTGCTTTTGGCTCTGCTTCAAGCATCATGTTGCTTTCTACGCCATGCATCCATGATACAAGCTTGCCAGCACAAAGAAGCAGTAAGACGCCACTTATTGTCGCTGTAATTGCGATACCACCGAAGATAGACATTGCGCCAAGCTCACCAACGTGAGAACCCACAAGGCCAGCTACGTAGTTTGCGACAGCGTTGAAGCCAAACCATGCCCCCATCATTAGTGATGCGAGACGAAGCGGAGCTAACTTAGTGACCAACGACAGGCCAATAGGAGATAGACAAAGTTCGCCAAGGGTATGGAAGAAGAAAGCACCGACTAGCCACAGCATTGATGTTTTCACTGTTAGGTCGCCACCTTGCTCCATTACAGCGCCCATCATGCACACAAAACCAAGAGCTAGGAAGAACAAAGCCATTGCAAATTTCACTGGAGAATTTGGTTCACGCTTACCAAGCTTAACCCAAAATGCAGCAATGATTGGTGCAAGTGTAATGATGAAGAATGGGTTCAGAGATTGGAACCACGCCGCTGGGACTTCAAAGCCACCAATCATGCGGTCAGTATATTGTTGAGTATAGATATTCATCAGACCGCCAGCTTGTTCAAAGCCCGCCCAGAAAACTATGACGAATAGACCCATAACCAGAATAACTTTTAATCGATCGAACTCTTCTTTGGTTAGTGGCGTTTTTTCTTTAGATTGGTTCAGTGCTTTTGCTCGCGCAGCTGCTGGCACTGAACCAATGTTACCTAACCAAGATTGAGCCATTGTCATTTGCATGATTAAGCTAATAACCATACCAATACCAGCGGCTAAGAAACCTGCTTTCCAGCCGAAAGAGTCGACAGCAGCGCCTGAAATCAAGCCACCTAATAATGCACCTAAGTTGATGCCCATGTAGAAAATGGTGAATGCACCGTCACGGCGGTTATCGCCTTCTTGGTATAGGTCGCCAACCATGGTCGAGATGTTTGGCTTAAACATACCGTTACCACTGATAAGGAGTGCTAAACCTAGATAAAGAGCATTTACTTGGTCTAAGCCAATAGCGCCGTTAGGAAGAGCGAGTGTAAATTGGCCGAGTGCCATTAATACACCACCCACTAGGATCGATTTACGTTGTCCTAAGTAGTTATCGGCAATCCAGCCACCGATCAATGGCGTGATGTAGACTAAGCCAGTGTAAATACCGTAGAGATCAAGTGCGTCTTTCGTTGACCAACCAAGCCCACCGTTGAGGGTCGTGTCAGTCAAAAATAAAACAAGGATGGCACGCATCGCGTAGTAGGAGAAACGTTCCCATAGCTCTGTGCTAAATAATAAAAATAGGCCTCTAGGGTGGCCAAAGATGTTGTGATTGCTTGGCATAAGTTTTACTAATTTTAGGTATTAAAAGATTTTATAGTCATTCATGTATACACAGTAGGGTAAAAGTCTGCAATAGGCGTATTTTGTGGTCACGATAACTTGGTTTTGCTAAAGTGTTGATATTAAATAAATTTACTTTTAATGTGGCCCATTCTGCTTGTGCTGCAAACTAATTTTCCATATTTGACCTGGTTGGTTAGTAACCTTTTTTAAGATCCTATCCAATAAAAATGTTTAGATCTATTGCCCTAGCCTATCGTTATGATCTTATAGGGAATGTTATTCATATTATCTGCGATATACATATGCTTACAGCAATGAGTCTTTTGATCTCTAAATGTTCCTTGTACAATGACTGACCAAATTTTTTACCTATGACTTTTTGGTTGATAAGTCTGTCTGTTGCGCGTAATTTCTCGCTTATCAGGACTCATTTATTAACGGCGACTAAACTGTTTTAGGCTGTGGTTAAATGTCCAAAGAACGAAGATGGCGAGTTAAATGAAACGTTGGTATTTACTTTACTGTAAGCGTGGTGATCAAAAACGCGCTCAACAGCACCTAGAAAATCAGGGGGTAGAGTGCTTTTACCCTCAAATAGAAGTCGAAAAGGTAGTGAGAGGGAAAGAGAAGCTGGTCCAAGAACCGCTGTTCCCATCCTATATCTTTGTCCGTTTTGATTATGAGCAAGGCCCAAGCTTTACTACCGTTCGTTCAACTCGTGGTGTTGTCGACTTTATTAAGTTCGGTGCAAGGCCGTATGAAGTCCAAGGTGATTTGGTTTTTGAGCTAAAAGAGTTCGAGAAGTGTTGCAGTAGCGAAGTTGAAGATTGCTGTGTTGAGTTTGAATCAGGGCAAGTTGTCAAAATTAATAGTGGCCAGTTTGCGGGTGTTGAAGCTATTTACCATCAGAAAGATGGCGAAGCTCGATCCATTATGCTCGTAAAAATGATCAGCCAAGTGGTTCCGATCAGTATTGAAAACGAAGCACTACAAGCTCACGTATAAGTGAAATATTAAAAAGTAAAAACTAGGCTTAAAACAAAAAGGCGCATAATGCGCCTTTTTTAGTATTTGATTTTTCAAACGCTTAAGCGTTATAGGCGTCGTTGTGAACGGCTTGTACCGCACGGCCTGATGGGTCTACACAGTTTTTGAATGACTCATCCCACTCGATCGCTTTTGCTGATGAACAGGCAACTGAAGGGCCGCCAGGTACACACTCTGCCGCCGATTCTAGAGGGAATAGCTCCTCAAAGATTTCACGGTAAGCATAACCTTCTTTGGTTGTTGGTGTGTTGTAAGGGAAACGGAACTGAGCAGCTTCCATTTGTTGATCCGTTACTTTTTCTTCAGCCGTTGCTTTCAATGTATCAATCCAGTCGTAGCCAACACCATCAGAGAACTGTTCTTTTTGGCGCCATGCGATTGAATCTGGTAAGTAGTCTTCAAAACACTCACGTAGGATGTGTTTCTCCATTTTACCGTTACCGCACATTTTGTCTTCAGGGTTTAAACGCATAGCCACATCGATGAACTCTTTATCCAAGAATGGTACACGACCTTCGACTCCCCATGCTGCAAGTGATTTGTTTGCACGAGCACAGTCAAACATGCTTAGAGCAAGAAGTTTACGTACCGTCTCTTCGTGGAACTCTTTTGCGTTTGGCGCTTTATGGAAGTACAGGTAGCCACCAAAGATTTCATCAGCACCTTCACCAGAAAGTACCATCTTGATACCCATTGCTTTGATCTTACGAGCTAGCAAGTACATCGGCGTTGAAGCACGGATGGTCGTAACATCATAAGTTTCGATGTGGTAGATAACATCACGGATTGCATCTAAGCCTTCCTGAATGGTGTAAGTCATCTCATGGTGTACAGTACCGATTTTGTCCGCAACTTCACGTGCAGCAATCAGATCGGGAGCATTTTCTAGGCCAACAGCAAATGAGTGTAGTTGTGGCCACCAAGCTTCTGATTGCTCGTCATCTTCGATACGCATTGCTGCAAAACGTTTAGCGACTGCAGAAGTGATTGATGAATCAAGGCCACCAGATAGAAGTACACCGTAAGGAACG
>NZ_JBFRSN010000305.1:0-10602 GCF_041473595.1 Vibrio sp. 10N.222.46.A1 | reverse complement strand
CAGATCATTATCGTATCAGGTACGGGGTGAATGAATTTATATGTAGATTATTAGTCAGATTGATGGGAAAAGCGGATATTCGATTATCTCTGATTATTCTTTATGAAAAACAATATGCTACAGAGATAGTAACAAGCCATTTTATAAAGTAATTGCACTATTTTATGAAATGACTGCGATGATTTATAGAATAACAGCCTTAATAAGTAGCCTATTAAGGCTCGACTTGCCGATTCACGCAACAGCCATACATGTTGAACACCTATACGTGTTGACCGCCTACTACGCGTTTATCAGGTTGACGTTTTTATCCGTTTTACATAATGAGTGCAAAGGGGCTAAAACTGATATGTAGGCCATAGAATCAGTAATGCGAAACGAATAACCACAGCAAACACCAATAAAGCGATGCCCAGACGGTACCATTTGTATTCCGCAATATTCATTGGGATACGCTTATAAAACATAGTAATCACGCCTTTCCAATCACTACTGCGTCTTCCGTACTGCATCATGCTCGTCAAAACAAACAGAGCGCCAAGTACTAGCATTCCTTTCTCAGCCCAAAACAATCCAACTTCCATTTGTATTTTCCTTGATAAAACGATGAGCGACTTAAATCATTCTAGCCACCTTTGCTTACGGTTTCTGTAAGACCAAGGTCTAAATTACGAAGTACGCAATTCAGGGCTTTTACCTGATAGCTGATAGCTGATAGCCCATTGTTGGTAATTAGAAACTGGTAACTGGTAATTGATAACTGGTAATTGATAGTTCTCGGTCAGCATTACAAAGTTTATCGTTCAAGCTTTCATGGTAAAAGCGAGCATCACAAGCAGATCACGAATAAGCATGAGTCGAGAGATCCGGAGACTGACTGTTCTTTTGAATGACACGCATCAATTGGATAAGCAGCAGAATACCTGTCACACCTAAACCAACACCGATTCCGCCCCAGATCCCTGCCAATTCAAACTTAGACATCAAATACCAAGCCGCTGGCAAACCAAATACCCAGTAACCAATGGCTGTCATTACGGTTGGCATTGAGACAATCTTCATCCCTCTCAACAGGTTAATCGCCAATAACTGCCAAGCGTCTACAATAAAGCACAACGCAACCACCCAAATAACAGAGGCCAATAGCGAAGTCATTGCGCCCGTACCATCGTCTAACTTGAAGATAGACGCGATCATTTCCGGCCAGATGATGAACACGGCAGACAAGGCTACGCTCAACACCGACACCAATATAAAGCTTAGAATCGAGGTTCTTTTGATGCCTTCGTAGTTGCCCGCACCGAAATCACGGCCAACCAAAATCGCCGCAGCTTGTGAGAAACCGAAATTGAAGTTCCAAGTAAAGCTTAAGCATTGCAGTAGGATTTGGTGCAGTGCTAGAGAAGCAATACTGATCGTCCCCGCCATCAGAGTTCCGCCGTATATCAAGCCATGTTCAAGCAATGCAGCGAGCCCAATAGGCAAACCCATCATCAATAAAGGGCTCATTAATTTGATTGAATACTCTTCTGTGTTTAACCAAGGGGCGAACTGCTTAAACTCGTCACGCTTGAATACCCAAACCGTGTATCCAAGCATCACGATAAAGGCCGCGATAGCCGTACCTAGCCCTAAACCGGTTAAACCCATGTCTAATTGGAAAGTTAAGAAGTAGCTCACTGGCACATTCAGAATTACGGTGATGATAGACATCACCAGAATAGAGCGCACATTACCAAACGCACTGGTTAATCCACGCAGTACCAACAAAATAAGCGAAGGCAGCATCACCCATTTCAAGGCATGCACATATTCCATTGCTAAAGTAATCACTTCTTGGGGCTGTTTTGCTGCCTCTAATACCAACGGAGCAAACCAAAAGCTGGCCATTAAGGTCACACTCAACACAAATGCCAACATTGTTGCGCCTTTCACCGCCAATCTGATTTGTGTATTACCAAACTCAGGGCGAGCTACGCGCTGACCGTAAGCGATCGCAATCAAGTTCGCGACACACCCCACGGTGCTGCTCGCAATAATAAAGATGAAAAAGTAGATAGAGGCGCCTAAGCCACCAGCCGCAAGGGCTGACACACTGATACGCGACATCATCCAAACATCAGTAAGGACTAACGCCATAGAGATCAGCTGTGAAATGATCAAAGGGAATGCAAGAGTGAGTATTTTTTTCATGAGCGCCTCAGGTAATTTCGCCCAAAATACGATCGATGAGGCTGGCGTTCAATTGATAAATTTGCGACTCTAACATTCCATAAACTCATGCGAACGAATTATGACCCCATATCCTAGCTTGCCATCATCCCATAATGGCTTAAAAGCCTTCGAAGCTGCTGCAAGGCTGATGAGCTTTACTCTGGCCGCCGATGAGCTGCATGTGACACAAAGTGCGATCAGCCGTCAGATTAAACAGCTTGAAGATGAGTTAAACGCATCATTGGTTATTCGTAAGCATCGAGCGATTGAATTAACAGAACATGGTCACAATTTGTACGTGGCTTTACGTGAAAGCTATGCCAATGTCGAAGCGGTTATTGCTTCTTGGGGCGAGCCAAAGCAGAAACGTATTGTGATCAAAGCGACTTTGAGTTTCGCGACGCGCGTATTGATCTCTAAAGTCCGGGAATTAAACGAGCGTTATCAAGATTATGAAATCGTCATTGTGCCTGTGATTGAGGAAGACGAATCGATCAACAGCAGCGAATATGACCTACTGATCTTCCATACACGCTTCAAAAAACGCTATGACAAGGCACCTAACATCACCTTCTTACGTGAAGAGTTTATGGCGCCGGTCTGTTCGACTACTTTAACGAACAAAGATACTGACCTCGATTCGATCTTAACCTTACCAAGGCTCCACCCAACCTTAGATCATCACGACTGGAAAGTGTGGCTGGCTGATGTCGAGTCCCCGCCGAAAAAGCCCGTTAGAAATACCAGCTTCTTGTCTTTGGATATGGCACTCAGTGCCTGCTTGTCAGGTGAAGGCGTCACGGTGACGGATTTGCTGTTGGTTTTGCAGGATCTACAACGGGGCTTCTTGTACTGCCCTAAGGATGCAAAGATTCAGCACAGTGCTTGGACTTACTTCATGCACCAGCGTACACACACACCTATCATCAATGACCTTATTGAATGGCTGAGGGAAGAGACAGCAAAAGAGATCGAGTTGCTGAAATCACTCGCACAGCAATATCAGTGGTTTGGTGTAATAGAGCAAGACAAAGGCTTTGGTCGACTCTCTTAAATTAAGCTATGATTCCCCTTCCCTCACCCGATTGATATTTTTATGCCTTCTTTCTCTGTTTCAATGATCCCTGTTGGGGTTAGGTTCATGATCCTCTCCGCTTTTGGGTTCGCACTGATGTCTGCTTGTGTGAAATACATCAGCAACTACGGTATACCTGTATTTGAAATTGTTGCAGCAAGGGCATTGGTCTCTTTGATCATCAGCTATATCGATGTGAAACGAAAAGGCATTTCGATCTGGGGTAATAACAAACCACTCTTGTTTGTGCGTGGTGCTGTCGGTACTGCGGCGTTAATGTGTGTTTACTACGCCGTCACCACCTTGCCACTAGCAGAAGCGACCATTCTACAATACGTACATCCCGTGTTTACCGCGTTGCTTGGCGTGTTGTTCTTAAAAGAGCGCGTGCAAAAGTCGACCATGATCTGCATTGCATTCTGCCTCGCGGGATTGCTGGTGATGGTACAACCAAGCATGAACAGCGGCGTAAACAGCGAGTTACCCATGTTCAGCATTATGGTGGCGTTATTGGGCGCGTTTGGTAGCTCAATTGCTTATGTAATTGTGAGAAAGCTTAGCCAAACTGAAGATAGCTCAGTGATCATCTTCTATTTCCCGCTGGTTGCTCTTCCAATCTCAACAGCCCTGATCTGGAACGACTTTGTATGGCCAAGCTTATTCTTAACCATTATGTTGGTTCTGGTCGGGATTTTCACTCAGATAGGCCAATACGGTTTAACCAAGGCGATGCAAACTCAAGCTGCCGGTAAAGCTTCAGCTTACTCATACGTTCAAATCGTATTCTCAGCGCTGTTAGGCGTGTGGATCTTCAATGAGACTCCATCCGTTTGGACTTACCTAGGTGGTGGTCTAATTGTCACGGGCGCACTCATTAACGTGTTTGGCAAACAGTTGTTAGTGCCATTCAAGGCTAAGTAACCAACTAAGCGACCAAGCAACCAAGCAACCAAGCAACCAAGCAACCAAGCAACCAACAGAGTAAAGATCAGTTAGCCAATCAGCTAATAGATATAAAAAGGGCATTGCGGAATATTCCACAATGCCCTTTTCTGTGAGTCTTCCTAGCACCCTTTCTTAGACGTTTTATTTCGAACAATCTTGCTCTAGTACACCAACTCGATTACGAGTTCTACTACGTGGCATTGCGCAGCTTGGGATCATCACTCAAGTACTCTACAAATTCGATTTCAAAGCCCGCAGGATCAACAAAGTAAACGTTTTTGCGATAAGGTTCTTCAGCCCCAGGTTTGGCAATAGGGAAACCCGCATCAATAAGGCGCTCAATCACGCTCTCGATATTGTTGGTTACATAAGCAAAATGCGCGAGACCGACAGAATGCCCAGCCAAATCTCTGTTTTCTCCTTCGCCGTGATCGCTCAACGCGATGTATTGATATTCATCACCAAAATGTAGCCAGTTACGTGGCTTGCCAGACCATTCGCCTTGCCCTTCATCACGCACATACCAGTGAGGGAAAGCTGCTTTATAGAAAGTCAGCATCTCTGGGATATCTTTAACCACTAAATTTACATGTTCAAGTTGGATCATTCTTCTCTCCTTAAAGTATTCTCTTAAGCAACGTTGCATATCCTAATACCTCAAGTTAAGTTGAGGTAAAGAACTAATTTACGTTTATTTTCGAGAACGTCTTTAGAGTCCAAATGGCTCTGCTTTGACTACATACAAACAGTAAGTTTAGACGACTTAGTCCAACGTAACTCTCTTGCCTCGTATTATGTTCTTTGTACTTAATACCAGTGACTTTATGGGAGGTGTTCTCTCCAAACCACACCTTCCACAAAGTGAGCCGATGAAATGGATGCTGTATACAGGCCTCCCCTCAGTGATCGCAATGCAGAACCAAACCGTAGTTAATTGAAATACAAGCACTTAGTATTTTTTAGTCGACTGCGTAGCGGGAGTGATACATGGACAGCAGAATTACCATCAAAGAATTTCTCAGAGTGTTCGATTACCTTCGTTCAACGGGCGAACAGCTGAACAATAAATATCAAGTAGGCGAAATGACGGCTTGGCATGATTACGACGGTTACACCTGTTGGCTAAGCTACAGAGACGTTACGGTAACCCTGATGTTCCACGGTTCATTAAAAATCGAATACGACCAAGCGTCGAACTATGAAGACTTCATCAACCATTGTCTGGCTATGCTTGCTACAGAGCCTTCTCCGTAAGTACGAAAGGTCAACACGCCCTAATAACTATTGGAGAAAATCATGCACGAAACTGACTTTAAAACGCACTTACTGCCTAAACGAATCGCTTCTTTGTGCCTAATACTCAGCCTTTCTTTTTTATGGTGTCAAGTATCTGTAGCAGGAATAGATATGATTGATTTTACACAAGCGAACGAACAGAAGAATTGGACAGCGACCAACGACAATGTGATGGGCGGCATCTCAACAGGCGGTCTTATTCATGATGGCGAGACGAGTCAATTTAAGGGCGAACTATCGTTAGAGAACAATGGTGGCTTCAGTTCAATCAATCGCTCTGTTAAAACACTAAGCTCTGAAACGGACAGCGTAGAGTTGACGTTTGTGGGTGATGGTCGTACTTACCAGTTAAGGTTCACAACGTGGATAGATGGAAACAGGACCAACTACAAGCACAACTTTGAGACAATTAAAGGTGAACAACTCAAGAAAATTTTCCGACTAAACGACTTTCAAGCGGTGTTTAGAGGTCGGTTACTCAACGGAGAGCCGGGGCTTAAAGCTCAAGACATTAAACAGATCGGCTTTTTGATTGCAGACAAACAGCCTCTGCCCTTCGAGCTAAACTTACTTCAGATTCAATTCAAAACCTCGCAAGAAACGGAGTAACGCTTTGTTGGAATAAGGTAAAGTCTGAATAAACCACCGACGAACAAAAGCCCCTGATATCTTACCGATTCGCGATAGATATCAGGGGCCTTCCATTCAAGCGTTCAAAAGGTCAATGCTTCAAACCGTCAAAGATCTAAATCATTAGCTATTAATATTTAATGGCTGTTTTTCCAATCGACGTACTGCTTTCAATACGTTGGTGCGCATCTTTCAGAGTCTCAACACTAAAACCATTCAACGTCGTCGTTAGTGTCGATTTAATGCGGCCTGCATCAATCAAGTTCGCAGCTTGGAATAAGATGTCTTGTTGCTTCTGGATATCGTCTGTGTTGAACAGTGAACGTGTAAACATCAGCTCCCACACAAAACCTACAGACTTACCTTGAAGCGCCGACAGATCAATTCCACCATCGAACTCCACAATCGAACTGATCATGCCTTGTGGTGCAATCAGCTCCACCATCGATTCCCAGTGCCCTTTGGTATCCGCAACATTAAAAATGTAATCGACATGCTGGATGCCTTGCTCGCGCACAGACTCAACCAAGTTACGGTGATTCACCACATGGTCTGCACCCATATCCCTTACCCACTGCTCGGTTTCAGGTCTTGAAGCCGTCGCAATGACAGTCAGGTTAGTCAGTTGGCTCGCCAATTGAATAGTGATTGAACCTACGCCACCAGCGCCACCAATGATCAGAATCGACTTTTGCTCTTCAGGACGAACACGTAGGCGATCGAACAACGCTTCCCACGCAGTGAGTGTCGCTAGCGGCATCACAGCAGCAGCTTCATCAGAAAGGCTCTTTGGTGCTTTCGCCGCAATACGGTAATCAACGGCTTGGTATTCCGCGTTAGCTCCCATGCGAGTGACGTCACCAGCGTAGTAAACACGGTCACCTAATTCAAAACCTTCAACGTCTGTACCTTTACCGACAACTTCACCGACTGCGTCATAGCCCAGCACTTTAGGTTGTTCGAGTGTTTTATCCTTAGCACTACGAATACGAATTTTTGCGTCAGCAGGGTTGATAGAAGTCGCGCTCACTTTTACCAGCAAGTCATTATTTTTTAGTTCTGGCAGACTCGTTTCAAACTCAAATAAACTGTCTTGCTCTGTAATCGCAAATGACTGAGTAAATCCAATAGCTTTCATTTTTGATGGTACTGACATTGTGCTTTCTCCTTGAATTAGACGAGTTAATCTTAGTCAATTCTCACTCTAGATAAACCGTCTAACATTTGAATGATTTTCAAATATATTTTGATAATTAAGCGTATAAAGTTAGCTTAGAAGAGGTAAATAAGGGTTAACCCGCTTTGTGATTAGCAAAGATTTCAATACAATGTTTAGAACATTATCAAACACAGGTAGATAAGATGCTTCTTGAAGACTTACAGGTCATTTTGAAAGTGGCGGAGTTTCGCAGCATCACCGCAGCAGCCACCAACCTAGACATGCGTACTGCTACCGCGAGTGCTGCCGTCAAACGAGTTGAAGCCGCACTAGGCGCTGAACTGTTTGTAAGAACCACTCGCCATTTAAGGCTCTCTTCAGCAGGCGAACGCTATTTACCTGAGTGTGAACAGGCCTTGAAAATATTAGAGCAAGCCAAGCTCAGCATGCGCGAAGAGCTTGGTATTCTCGATGGAGAAATCCGCATTGCGCTTTCATCGGATCTAGGCCGCAACCTCATCACACCTTGGTTAGATGAGTTCTTGCTTGAATACCCTAAAGCATCACTTAGAACGAGCATCAGTGACAGTAATATCGATTTTTACCGTGACTCCGTTGATATGGCGCTTCGCTATGGCTCCCCTACTGACGCCAATATGTATGGTTTCAAGATCTGCGATGTGCCGAGAATATTGTGTGCGGCTCCTGAATATTTGGCTGAAATGGGAACACCAAAACACCCGAGTGACTTAGCTCAACATAATGGTTTGCTTTATCAGCTGCATGATATGTTGCAAGACGAATGGGTGTTTAACGATGGTAAGCAGGATCACAAAGTGAAGCTGAAAGGGAATCGTGCATCGAACGATGCTGACCTTGTTAGACGTTGGTGTGTTGCCGGTAAAGGCGTGGCGATAAAGTCTTGTTTAGATATGTCGAAGCATTTGCTTTCGGGCGAAGTGGTTAAAGTTATGCCTGAATTAAAACCAACACCAACCGAGTTGTGGTTAGTCTGCCCTAGTCGTCAATCCATCACACCAACGGTTCGCTTATTAAGAGATTTATTCCGCGAGAAAACCGCAGAGATCCTTTCTCAATTGGGAGACCAAGGTATTCTAGAAAATAAAGCATCATAGGATCTAATGCTGCTTAGAGATAAGACGCAGAGATACAAAAAAGGCGTTAGTGAACTTTGAAGCCACTAACGCCTTTCTTCATTTGAACATCACCCTGTATTAATGGATGTATCTACATTAATACTAATACTTAAATGCGAGTACTTAGTTTGACTCTTCTTCTACATCACAATCAGCACAGCACTGAAGAGCAATTTCATGTTCGAAGGTGATTGTATCTTGGCCTTCTTCTAGAAGTTCTGCAATTTCATCCGCGACTTCTTGCTCATCATCAGCTTCAATTCCGCTCGCTAACTCTTCTTCTGAATAACCGAAGAAATTCAGTAATAGATACTCGCGAGCTTCGTCTTTGGTACAAACCACATTTGCTGAAAGATCAGGCGTAACTTCACCTTCCGCAAGTGTCTTTGTCACTTGCTCTAGAGCAGTATCTTTCATCGCAGGCGTTAACCAACCAAGATCAGTACTTACTGTCGTTTTTTTACAGTCGAAGCAAGGCAGTTGGTGAAAGTAGTATTGAAAGGTCGTCATAGGTAATTTCTTCTTTAAGTGTTGTATAGCGAGATTATGCGCGTTTTATAGCAAAATACTATCTCAATCAACACCAAAAATTGATTCGCTCTGATTATTTTAACCAGATGCACAGCAAGCCATACTGACAACTTTAATCATCGGCTATTTGCTTAAATCGCCACACACATCGGCGTATTGGATATAGGGTCACGAAATACGCTCACTTTGAGATCAAAAACATCATTCAGCAATGTCTCGGTCATCACCTCATCGGGGGTGCCTTCAGCCACTAAACCTCCTCTTTCTAAAACGATCAAATGATCGCAGTAACGGCTCGCTTGGTTCAGATCATGGAGCACAACCACCACCGTTTTTCCCTTGTCATTCATCTGCTGCATCAAGTTCATTAATTCAACTTGGTGAGACATATCAAGATAAGTGGTCGGTTCATCCAACATCACGACATCTGTGTCTTGCGCTATTATCATCGCTATCCATGCTCTTTGACGCTGCCCACCCGACAGTGACTCAATCGGTTTATCAGCAAACTCAAGTACGCCAGTATCACGCATTGCTTGTTCGACAATCGCTTGGTCTTCTTGCCCTAACTTTCCCCAATGGGACACATAAGGAGAGCGGCCATATTCAACCAATTTTCTGACCGAGATGCCTTCGGGGCTGACCAATATTTGCGGCAGAAGCGACAACGAACGCGCGAGCACTTTATCGCCATAGCTCGACAACGGTCTGTCTTCAAATAACACCTCTCCAGTCACCGGCTTATTGATCCTGACTAACGTCTTTAACAAGGTAGATTTACCACATCCATTGGGTCCAATTAAGGCAGTAATTTTTCCCTTAGGGATGGACACCGAAAGGTTCGGTATGATCGTTTGTTTGCCGTACGCGACGGAAAGATTCTGCGTTTTTAGCATGGTTACCAACCTCGATAACGATAGAGAAGAAATATGAAATAAGGCGCGCCAATGACAGAAGTAAGTACCCCTGCAGGTAATTCAATCGGTGGTTGTAGACCTCTTGCCAAGCCGTCGGCACAAGTAACCAGAATCGCACCCACCAGAGCAGACGCCGGGATTAACAACTTATGATTATGCCCAAACAACAAGCGCGCTAAGTGAGGTGCTAATAAACCCACAAAACTGATCGTTCCAGCCACTGAAACGCTGACGCTGGCAAGCAACACTGCGGCCAATAGTGCAAGAGCTTGTATCTGTTTTGGCTTAGTACCCAATGTGGTGGCACTTTCCTCACCAAGCCCCATCACATCCAATCGCCAAGCAAGCCAAAATGCCATTGGCAACAACAAGAGCAATGCTCCCCAAATAAAGGGAACTTGCTGCCAGTTTCGTCCCCAGAGGCTGCCGGTTAGCCATACCATCGCAGTGTTGATCTCGATGGGGTTAGTGACAAGCAAGAAGTCGATGCAACTCGCCAGAAACGCACTCACTGCAATACCAATCAAGGCCAACTTGGCGGGTGTTGGCCTTGACCACCATGCCAATAGCGCAATCAGCCCAGCAGCCAGTACCCCACCGAACATCGCTACGACAGGAAGCACACTGACTGGTGCATTGGGGAACCAAACTAAACTCGCTGTCGCAGCAAGCCCTGCC
>NZ_JBFRSN010000304.1:0-6434 GCF_041473595.1 Vibrio sp. 10N.222.46.A1 | reverse complement strand
CAACTCGACGGCGTTGAAGGGATTGAAAACCCATCAGAATACGTCAAGAAAGTCACAGGCGTATCATCGGTTTCTGAAGCGGCCGCGCTAAAGCACGCTAAGCGAGATCAACTATTGGTACCTAAGTGGAAGTTCAAACAAGACGGTTTCAACATGACTTTGTCTTGTACTCGCATCGAATACGATGAACCCCTCGCCAAGAAGAAGTGGAAAAACTGGCTAGATGAAAACGTCAAAATCAACCTTCACGGTAATGAAGTGGTAGATGGTTTTCAGTGTAAGCCTAAGCATGTCGATTTAAACCGCCCGATGCTCTACCACCGCCATCACGTATTGCTATGTGAAGGTGGCCGCTGCGCGAAAGAAGGCAGTAAAAACCTTGCACACGATCTTAGACAGGTACTTAAAACGCTCAATTTTTCCGACGGTGAACAGCGCATCAAGATAAGCCGTACACACTGTGCGGGCACCTGCAGAAACCGCGCCGCAATGGTGATTTACGAACGTTTACTAGAACATGAAACACCTGTTAACAACGGGCTTTGGGTTCGAGGTATCGAAGAATTTACCGAGCAAGACTGGAAAGATTTGTTCACAAATTTAGTCGAACGGAAATCATTAAAAGCTTATTTAGATCCTAAGTTTATCGCACCAATTGAAAATGCAGACGGCACTACTGAGCTTTAGAAACCGCTTAGTTTTAAGAACCACTGAACTTTAGGTATCACTGAGCTTTAGGAACATAGTAGGCCAAATACTTTGCAAGCTATGAACATGATGTTTCAAAGCTCACTTTAACCTCATTACCAACATGAGATAACCCGTTTATCTTGTGATATAGATTTGATAAGGACAGCGACAATTATGAAACGACTTCGTCATTATAACCAAGGCACAGCCATTGTACTGAGCTGCTTTGGTAGCGTTGTAGAACAACAACGTTATGAAACTCTCGCAGAGCGCGTACGTCAAAGTTACCCAGATGTGCCAGTGCGTATCGCCACCAGCTCAAAGATGGTGATCAAGAAGCTGGCTCGTAAAGACACGCCATGTTTCAGCCTACCTCAGGTACTCGCCGATCTAGACACACAAGGTTACGAACGTATTTTGATCGTTTCAGTGTACCTATTCCCTACCGATGAACATCGCTACATGACATCAATAGTTGATGGCTTCAAGCAATTCTCATTGGCGCGCATTGAACAAACACCAGCGATCATGCATCACAGCCAATTAACGACCAATTTGCTTTCGGCTCTCCATGATCGTTTTGCTCCACAAGATCATTTCAACGTGTTCGTTCACCACGGTGCGCCTATGCTAGATAACCCAGGTCACCAATCGGTCCATTACTGTGATGATCTACTCGGCAAATTATCGCAACGCAACTTCACTTGCTCGCTCGAAGGCGCATGGCCATTTAAGTTAGTGAAAAATGAAATGGTTCGCCGCATTAAAGAGCAATATACAGGCCAAGGTCGACCGCTTCTTAATCTAGTTCCACTACTGCTTGTATCGGGTAACCACTTCATCAACGATCTTAAAGAAATTAAAGAGATGCTGGCAGAAGACGCTGACGTTCAAGTGGCAGAGCCAATCCAAGGTGACAAGTTCTGCATGCTCGATATGCCAGAACTGTTACAGATTATCGATAAGCAAATTAAAGAAGGCTTAATTCGTTTAGGTGCACCAGAGGAAGATAAATAATCATGGCAAAACTAACACTGGTAGGCTTAGGGCCTGGCGCAATAGACCTAGTCACACCCGCAGCGCAACAAGCGGTAAAGAATGCAGATGTCGTTGCAGGCTACAAGCCGTATGTAGAATCAATCAGCACACTAATCGACACTCAAGAAGTCATTCAAAGTGGTATGACTCGCGAATGGGACCGCGCTCAAGCCGCAGTAGAAGAAGCAGCAAAAGGTCGAGAAGTCGTATTGGTATGTTCTGGGGATTCTGGCATGTACGCGATGGCGCCTTTAGTGCTTGAATTATTGGAACAAAACGCAGAATTAAACGCACAAGTTGAACTGGATATTATTCCGGGCATCACCGCGGCTAACGCCTGTGCTTCTTTAGTTGGTGCACCTCTTGGTCACGATAGTTGTACCATTTCTCTGTCTGACTTATTAACGCCTTGGGAAGTGATTACCAAGCGGATTGAAGCCGCGGCAATGGCTGATTTTGCGATTACCTTCTACAACCCTCGCTCTAAAAAGAGAACTCAGCACATTGAAACTGCACGTGAAATCCTTTTGGAACATCGTGACCCAAATACTCCCGTTGCTATCGTGAATGCTGCGTATCGTGATGAGCAAAAAGTCACACTGACAACACTGGCTGAATTTACCAAAGTGGAATTTGGTATGAACGCCGCGGTCGTGATAGGTAACAGCAACAGCTACCGATTTGGTGATTGGATCGTAACACCGCGTGGCTACACCAATAAATATCAACTGAAAGACGGCAAGGTACTAGAAGGTCAAAAACGTGGCCATTCATTAAAAGTTGAACCTAAACCAGAATCAGTGACGGAAGAGGCAAACTAGTATGACGGTATTTTTTATCGGCGCAGGGCCGGGTGACCCAGATTTAATCACAGTGAAAGGCGCACGCTTAGTTGAAGAGTGCCCTGTGATTGTTTACGCAGGCAGTTTAGTGCCAAAAGCCGTCATCGATCGCGCTCACCCTGATGCACTGGTCTATAACTCCGCTGACATGGATCTTGATGATCTAACCAATGTGTACCTAACCGCACACGAAAAAGGTCAAAACGTTGCACGCGTTCAAACTGGCGATCTTTCAATTTACTCGTCGCTTGCAGAACAAACACGTCGCTTGAACGAACTTGGCATTGATTGGAAAGTGGTTCCGGGCGTCTCCTCTTTCCAAGCGAGTGCCGCAGCTCTTGGCCAAGAACTGACGCTACCTGAAAAGTGCCAGACCATTATTCTTAGCCGAGCATCAGGTCGAACGCCTGTTCCTGAAAAAGAGAATCTACGCGCCCTTGCCTCTCACGAAGCAACACTGTGTTTATTTCTTAGCGCAACATTAATTCGTAAAGTGGTTCGTGAATTATCAGATGTTTACCCGCAAGATTGGCCAGTGGCTGTCGTTGAAAAAGCCAGTCACCCTGAACAGCGAATATTCCGTGCTACATTGGGTACGATCGCCCAAGTTATGCATGATGAAGGGATTCGCTCCACCGCGATGATCATCGTCAGTAAAGTGCTAGGCGACAATGATTTTGTTGACTCTAAACTCTACGATCCGACCTTCTCACACGCTTGCCGAAAAGCACGTGTCGTTGAAGAGGGTGTAGTTGAAAGTGGAACATTGGAAGACGATAAGAGCGCAGACTAACCTCGCTCATTAGCTGTTGATTGGTTTATGCGTTTATTCATTTTCACTATCCAGTCAGCAGCATTATTTGGCAGATATGATGATCTTTTTTGATTTAAATTTTGGTTATTCAAGTTTAGCGATCGCGCTAATGATGATCGCAGCTTTGATGCTTGATCACTTACTAGGTGAGCCTAAACGATTTCACCCTTTGATCGGTTTTGGCTATGCGGTTGAGAAAATCGAGAAGCTGTTAAACCGAGCCACTAAATTCTCAGGTTTGATCGCATGGATAGCTGCGACTGTTCCATTGTGCTTACTCAGCTTTTGGCTACAACATACGCTACTAAGCATGGGGAACACATTAGGCTTTTGGCTATTTAATATCGTGGTTCTGTATATCGCGATAGGTCAACGTAGCCTGCTTGAGCACGCCCAGTGGATCCACCAGCCGCTGAGCCAAGGTGATCTTGATTTAGCGCGAGAGAAAGTTGGTTGGATCGTTAGCCGTAATACTGAAACCATGGATCAACGCCAGATCACGTCATCGACGATTGAGTCGGTATTAGAGAATGGTAACGATGCGATCTTCGGCACTCTATTTTGGTTTGCACTGCTTGGGGCTCCAGGGGCATTACTGTTCCGATTAGTGAACACACTTGATGCGATGTGGGGCTACAAAAATGAACGCTGGCTAGAATTTGGCTATGTGGCAGCAAAAGTAGATGATGTGATGGGCTGGGCACCTGCGCGCTTAACCGCACTTAGCTACAGCCTTTTAGGCAACACTAAGTTGGCTCTGAAATGCTGGAAAGAACAAGCTAAACATTGCTCGAGTCCAAACGGTGGCCCCGTAATGACATCAGGTGCCGGCGCACTACAAATCATCATAGGTGGCGATACGTATTACCACGGAAAACTTGTGAAAAAACGTCCGATGGGAAAAGGTAATATTGCGACTTTAGAAGATATTCCACGAGCCATATCTTTGGTCCAAAAAACCAGTGTGCTTTGGGCCATCGTAATGCTACTGCTTTCTCTTTTAACTCTTTGTTTATTTTGATTTCATGTCTATTTTAACTCTTTACTTTAAGTACGCTAATGACGATTAAACAACACTCAACCTCAAACGAACTTCCGCATCACGGTGGTAAGTTAATCGAGTTTTCATTGCGCTATCAAAGGCCAATCGAACAATGGGTCGACCTTTCAACTGGAGTAAGCCCGCACCACTACCCTATACCTGAAATCCCTGCATCGGTATGGAATCGGCTACCAGAAGACGATGATGGCTTAATCACAGCCGCGCAAACCTACTATCAAAGTGATGCCTTGTTACCCGTAGCTGGCAGTCAGGCAGCCATTCAATCGCTACCTCATATGATTGCAAAGACACAGCCAACATTGACGTACATCCTATTGCCTCATACGGGTTACAAAGAACATCAACATGCGTGGCAGCAGTACGCAGAACAAAGCATACAAGCCGTCATATTCGACTTTTACCTACACAAACCGACAATCGAACAGCTGAAAACGGCAGACGTGGTCGTAGTGATTAATCCCAATAATCCAACCGCACTGAATGTGCCACCAAGTGAAGTACTGACTTGGCTAAATCATATCCAAGATCATTCAACGCTCGTGATTGATGAAGCGTTTGTAGACTGTACTCCTGAGCTTTCAGTGTTACCAAGTTTCCCAACAGGAGTACCTGACAATCTAATAGTCCTGCGATCAGTGGGTAAATTTTTTGGGCTGGCAGGGATTCGCGCAGGCTTTTGTTTTGCCTCGCCATTGCGTTTAAATATTCTTAAACAACACCTTGGACCTTGGACACTCAGTGGCCCAACTCGCTATGTCACCACACATGCCTTACTCAACTCCAATTGGCAAAAGAAAAACCGCCAACGCCTACATGAAGAGGCTCAGCGTATGAACCAACTCTTACAACTACATTTTGGCCAAATGGCGGGCTCGGTAAAAATAACATCACAGATACTCTTTCACCGAGTTGAAATTTCAGATTCGGCATCATGGCACCATCAGCTCGCCAAGTTAGGGGTTTTTACTCGTCATTGTGATGAAAACGATGCACTTCGTTTCGGGTTACCCGCCAACGAATCACAATGGCAAGCGCTCACTCGCGCACTCGAACAACTCAAGGAATAATTATGTCTACAGCTTATTGTTCTGCCCTAGTGGTAGGCGCACCTTCTTCTGGAAGCGGAAAAACAACCGTGGTCGCCGCTCTAGCAAGAGCTTTGGTTCAACAAGGAAAGAAAGTTCGAGTATTCAAAACTGGGCCTGATTTTATTGATCCACAATTTCTATCTATTGCATCAGATACACCCACTTACCAATTGGATTTGTGGATGTGTGGTGAAGCGGAATGCCAACACTTAATTTATCAAGCAGCCCTAGAAGCGGATGTGATTCTAATTGAAGGCGTAATGGGTATGTTTGATGGCAAATGCTCAAGTGCTGATATTGCCGCTAAATTTAACCTTCCGATGTTAGCTGTTGTCGATGCTGGCGCAATGGCACAAACCTTTGGAGCCATTGTAAATGGCTTATCGACATTCCGTGATGACGTGGATGTATTTGGTGTAGTTGCAAACCGCGTAGGTTCTGAACGTCACGCTGAAATGCTAAAAGAAAGCCTAAAACCTGAAACCGAGTTTTGTGGTTGGTTACCAAAAGACATGGATTTGTCGCTGCCAGAACGCCACTTAGGTTTAGTACAAGCACAAGAGTTAGATGACATAGAAGAGCGACTTAATCACGCAGCCAAGCTACTACTAGAACATGGTGATATCCCATTACCAACAGCACAAGCATTTGAAAAACCAAAGCAAGCACTACCAGCCAGACATGAATCATTGACTGGTCATACAATTGCAGTAGCTCGTGATAATAGCTTTGCTTTCTTGTATCAAGCCAACCTTGATTTGTTGATCGAATTGGGGGCAAAACTGTCATTTTTCTCACCGCTTGCACATGATGATTTACCAGTGTGTGACGCTTTGTATTTACCAGGAGGTTATCCTGAATTACATAAGGATAAGCTAGCGCTCAATCATGCGTTGAAG
>NZ_JBFRSN010000303.1:0-1635 GCF_041473595.1 Vibrio sp. 10N.222.46.A1 | reverse complement strand
CGCTTCGTATGGCAGCACTAATGAAGCAACGCAGTATCTTCGTTTATACCCATGACTCTATCGGTTTGGGGGAAGATGGTCCGACACACCAACCGGTTGAACAAATAGCATCGCTTCGACTTACCCCAAACATGAGCACTTGGCGTCCTTGCGACCAAGTAGAAACCGCGGTGGCTTGGAAGTCTGCTATCGAACGTTTTGATGGCCCAACGTCATTGATTTTCTCTCGCCAGAACCTTGTTCAATTCGAACGTGATCAAGATACGCTTTCCAATGTAGCGAAAGGTGGATACATCCTTTCTGACTGTGAAGGTGAACCACAGCTGATTCTAATCGCTACGGGATCTGAAGTGGCACTCGCCATGGAAGCAAAAGCACAGCTAACTCATGTTCGTTGTCGTGTTGTTTCAATGCCGGCCACCGATATTTTTGATGCACAAAGCGCGGAATACAAGGAACAGGTTTTACCAAGCCATGTTACAGCACGAGTTGCCATAGAAGCTGGTATCCGTGACTACTGGTTCAAGTATGTCGGGCTACACGGCGACATTGTGGGAATGACAAGCTTTGGTGAATCAGCACCAGCAGAACAACTCTTCGAAATGTTTGGATTTACGGTTGAAAACATCGTTGAAAAATCCCTAGCGGTTCTGGAGAAGTAATATGAGCATGGCACAACGCTTTATTGAAAACCAAAGCCAAGACTGCCTGCGAACTAAGGCTGCAAAAGTAGCCTTAGAGCAAGTCCTAAAAACGCTAACACCTTCTAGCGTGATTGGTATCGGCACAGGTGCAACAGTTGAAGTATTCATTCAACTATTGAAAGAAAGTGGCGCTGAGTTTGCTCACTGCGTATCCAGTTCGGTTCGCTCAAGTCGAGCTTTATCCTCTGCAGGGCTGAATGAGATATCCATATCTGAATGTGGCCGTGTTGATTTCTACATTGATGGCATTGATGAAGGTCTTACAACCGGCATGACCGTGAAAGGTGGTGGTGCAGCACTGGCTCGTGAAAAAGTACTCGCGACGCTTGCGCTAAGCTTCATCACCATCGCAGATAGCGGTCGATTGGTCACTCAACTCGGAAAGTTTCCACTCCCTGTAGAGGTTTTACCTGCCGCACAAACCGCTGTGTTTAATGCCTTACAAAGCCTTGGTGGACACCCGACGTTGCGCCAAGACTGCACCACTGATAACGGCAATATCATTCTCGATGTTGCTCATTTGGACATCGCTGAACCAAAACGATTGGAACTCCAAATTAACGCTATTCCTGGCGTCGTCGAGAACGGTATTTTCGCGCAAAGATCGGCTGATTTCATGGCTTTTTCGAATGCAGAAGGTACGTATTTATTATCAAAGCAACACGTTCAATAGCTGGGATTTATAATCAAAATGAGACCTCGCTTGCAAGTCTATTTACAAGCATGTCAGTAAGGATAATTTAGGAATAAAACATGACGGAAAGCAATTTTTCAGCTCAAACACTGCGCTATTTTGATTCAAATATTGAAACGTTTACGCGTGATCTATCTGAGCTAATTGCTATTCCGTCTGTACGAGATATCAGCAGCTGTTCACCCAATGCTCCTTTTGGTTTACCAATTAGAAACGCATTCGACTTTCTAATTAACC
>NZ_JBFRSN010000302.1:0-524 GCF_041473595.1 Vibrio sp. 10N.222.46.A1 | reverse complement strand
GGATACTAACTTGAACGGTAAGATAAAAACAATCACACGTTAGAGAGAGTGACGAATAATTAAACAACCTTACTTTTGCTTTGATCTAAATACTGTTACATCATCAATTGATGTGCTTTAATCAGAACCAGACAACGTATTTGACGATTAGGAAAAGGAATCTATGAGCAGCGTATTTGAAATTGTTAACCAAGCACGACGTAAGAACAAACTTAAGCGTGAACTTTTAGACAACGAAAAGAAAGTTCGTGACAACCGCAAGCGTGTCGACCTTCTTGATAACCTACTTGATTACATCAAGCCAGAGATGACTCACGACGAGATCCTAGGCATTATCAAAAACATGAAAGCTGACTACGAAGACCGCGTTGATGATCACATCATCAAGAGTGCAGAGATCTCTAAAGCTCGTCGCGACATCAGCCGTCGTATTCGTGAACTAACAGAAGAAGACAAGCAAACTCAAGGTAAGAAGTAATCTAACCTAGCGAATTTACTTGCAACAATGTTAGGGCGTGTTGACC
>NZ_JBFRSN010000301.1:0-4121 GCF_041473595.1 Vibrio sp. 10N.222.46.A1 | reverse complement strand
GCATACGAGCAAATGCGTAAGCCGATGTTGTCGACAGTGTAACAATAAGAATTGACGTAATACCCGCTACTTTTATTGAGTTCCACAGCCAAGTCAGTACTGGGAATGGAGGCGGAGTAACTGAGCCATCAGCATTCGTCACTGACATACCCAGAGCCAATTTCCAGTGTTCCAAAGATGGGTTGTCTGGAATCAAGCTACCGGTTGCAAAGTTACCTTCGCGGAATGAGATAGCAATAATCATCAGTAGTGGGAAAATAATTAGCGCTAAGAAGCACCACAGCGCAATATGCGTTGCCCATACTCGGTATTTAAGGCTCTTACCTTGTACCATAGCCATTGTCGTGCTCCTTAATCTTGAGTCAATTTAGTGAAACGAAGGTTTAGTAACGCTAGGGCACCAACCAATAGGAAGATAAGCGTTGCGATTGCACTTGCTAGACCAAAGTCTTGACCACCACCGCCTTCGAATGCAATTCGGTACGTGTAGCTTACAAGCAAGTCTGTGTAACCCGCTGGCTCAGAAGTACCAATCATGTTCGGGCCACCGTTCGTCAATAGTTGAATCATGACAAAGTTATTGAAGTTAAAGGCAAACGCTGCAATCAATAGCGGTGTTAACGGTTTTATCATCAATGGAAAAGTGATTCGCTTGAAGTTATCAAGGAAGTTAGCACCATCGATTGCTGACGCTTCGTACAAATCTTCAGGAATCGCTTTTAGTAGACCCATACATAGAATCATCATGTAAGGGAAGCCTAGCCAAGTGTTAACAATCAACACCATGGTTTTCGCTAAGATCGGGTCGGAGAACCAGTTTGGGCTTAAACCAAAGATACTCTCAAGCACCATGTTAATCTCACCAAAGCTCTGGTTGAATAGGCCCTTAAAGATAAGAATCGAGATAAATGCTGGTACGGCGTAAGGCAAAATTAGTAGAACACGATACACAGCACGGCCTTTCAGCTCTTCCCACTGCACAACGTTTGCCAGAACCAAACCAATTGCAAGTGTGAAGGCTACCGTACAAATGGAGAATACAACCGTCCAAATAAAGATACTGATAAACGGTTCTTTGATGCCGTCATCTTTCCAAACACGTTCAAAGTTGGCTGTACCAATGTCTACAACAAATCCTGGAGAAATGGTGTTACCGATAAACTCACCTTTCTCGTCAACCGGTTGGTAGAAACCCACTTCCATGTTTGGTTTCAATATTTCACCAGATTCATTGTTGTATAACGTTTCCCCGTCATCTTGAAGAGTGTAAAGCGGTGCAACGGCAGCAAATTTACGTAAGCCGCTCATGCGGATGTCATCACCATTTGGCAGATGGAAATCGACACCACTGATCACAGAGCGATTTTGGATGATCGCTTTGATCTTCTCTTTTTCACCTTGTACAGAGTCAATTGCAGATAGGTCCATCTCTGTTGATGTCATGCCTTCCAGAGAAAATACATCAGTTGCTAACAGCTGGTCGCCATCTTTCACAACGATCTGGTGACCGTTATCTGTTTTGTACAAAGTAAATGGGTAGCTTTCACCGCTTTGGAATGAACGGTCTAAAAGAACGGTTTGAGTACGCTCTAGAGAGAGCTGGTTTTTTGCGCTGTAGTTAGTAAACGCAAGCCCTACGGTATATGCCAGTGGGAAAAGAATGAATAAGATCATTCCGGCAATACCGGGGTAAATATAACGGTGGGCGTAAGTTTTCTTACTACCAAAAATGTAAAGAGCCAAAGCCGTTAAAATCACAGTAAGCAGCGCAAATGCGAGCTCACCGCGAGAATACATTAAAATTGTAGCGTAGCCATTAATTAAGCCAACACTACCAAGCAACCCCCATTTGATGAAGACGCTTTTACTGCCTGGAAGGCTTGATGGTGCCGGGATCGCATCTGAACCTTGAACTGACTGCATAGAGGAACCTGCTAACGAGATATAAAAATAGAAAAGTAAGGAGAGGTTGCCCCCTCCTTAAAAGGTAGTGCTTGGTTGTTACTTAGTCATTCGAGCTTCAGCACCTTTTAGTGCTTGCTCTACTGATTGACGGCTATCAACTACGTTGCCAATAGCTTCTTCCATGCTGTACCAGAATGTTGTGAACTGAGGGATGTTAGGCATGATTTCGCCGTTCATCGCGTTATCCATTGTTGCTGCAATACGAGTGTCGCTGTCTAGTTGACGTTGGAAAGAGTTAAGAGCAACAGCGCCTAGTGGCTTGTCGTCGTTCAAGCTCTTCATACCTTCATCAGTTAGTAGGTAGTTTTCCATAAACTCAACGGCTAGATCACGGTTTGGAGAAGCGGTGCTGATACCACCAGCCCATACACCAACGAATGGCTTAGACGCTTTACCGTTGAACTTAGGCAATGTTGCTACGCCGTAATCTACGCCAGCTTTCTCGATGTTTGCCCAGCCCCAAGGACCGTTAATTGTCATTGCAACGTTACCCGCTACGAATTCAGACTCAGCAACTGAGTAATCCATATCCGCAGAAATAACTTTGTCTTTTACCATCTTCTCAATGAAACCTAGAGACTTCTGAACACCGTCAGTCGCTACGCCTGCATCTTTAATGTCGTAACCTTCCGCTGTTTGCTTGAACGCGTAACCGCCGTCAGCTGCAAGTAGAGGCCATGTGAAGTAAGCGCCACCACGTAGAGGCCACATGATTGCTTTCTTGCCATCTTTTTGAAGCTTAGCGTTTAGTGCAGGGATCTCTTCCCAAGACTTAGGTGGATTGGGAACAAGTGCTTTGTTGTAGATAAGAGAAACTGACTCAACTGCAACTGGGTAAGCGATTGTTTTACCGTCGTAAGAAACAGCATCCCATGCGAAGTCTACGATACCTTCTTTAGTTTCCTTAGAAGGTTTGATATCAACAAGAAGACCTGCTTCTGCAAAACCACCAAAACGGTCGTGTGCGTAGAAAATCATGTCTGGGCCATCGCCTGTTGCTGCGTGTTGTTGGAATTTAGCTTCCAGTGAGTCTGGGTACTGAACGTTAATTTTTACACCAGTATCTTCTTCGAATTGTTTACCAATTTCAGCAAGACCGGCATAACTTTTATCGCCATTGATCCAGATTGTGATTTCACCTTCTTCCATAGCAAAAGCCGGTGCATTGAAAAGAGCAGCAAGGGTACAAATAGACAGTGTTTTCAATAGAGGTTTCATAGTTTCATTCCATATTCAGAAGGTTATCCATAACGATAATCACTTCTATCAGTTCTTATTATCTGCTGAAAATAATATCGACTAATTTAGCCTTTGAGAAATAGGTAAACGCACCTTTGATATAGTAAAAAGCTATAGCAATGCCGATACAGTGCTGTTTTACAGGCGATCGCCATAGTTTTGTGAAGTGGCGCGTATGGAGAAATGTGAAGGCGGGCTCAAACTATTTTTGGGTGATGAAAGCCATCCAAAACTAAGCGCTAGGTTGCTTAGGTTAAGATGTGAAATGTTGGAGAGAATCGATGGCTTTGGGCAATAAAAAAGGCAAGGAGAACCTTGCCTTTGGTGTGTTGCATTTAACGTATGATTACAGTTTTACAGCAAATGATTCATACGGTGCCAGTTCAAGCTTGGCTGACAACTCAGTGACCGTTTGATAGTTATTGATCAGACAATCAAGCGTCTGAGTTTGGTATTGTTCAGGCATATCCAGTGTCAGGTTGTCGTTTGAGAAGTTACAAACTACAAACAGCATTTCACCATCCAACTCACGTACGTAGGCGAAAACCTTGTCGTGTTCTTCAAAAACAGGGATGAATGAACCGTAGACAATCGCTGGGTGAGCTTTTCGTAACTCTATCAATGTCTTGTAGTGATAAAATATGGAACTTGGATCAGCCAACGCACTTTCGACGTTGATCTCTGGGTAGTTTGGATTCAGCTCAATCCAAGGTGTTCCGTCAGAGAAGCCTGCATTTGGTTGGTTGTTCCAATGCATGGGTGTTCTAGCGTTGTCACGGCTGTTCTCGTGAATGGCGTCCATCATGTGTTCATGAGTGACACCCGATTCCGTTTTTACTTTATAGAAATTGTGCGTTTCAATATCTTTATATTGGTCTAGATTGTCAAAAGCGACATTGGTCATGCCAATCTCTTCA
>NZ_JBFRSN010000300.1:0-5759 GCF_041473595.1 Vibrio sp. 10N.222.46.A1 | reverse complement strand
AAGTTATCCAACAGCATGGTGAGGGCCCAACCAAATGCTGGGTTAACGAGCGCTGAAGAAAATACAACAATCGCTGCCGATTGGGTGGTTTTTCCTTCACGCGTCATTTCCATGCCAGCTTCTAGCAATGGAACAAATACCCCAACAATGAGAGCGACACAAAGTACAGGTTGCCAGATAGCTAGATCCATCGGGTAACCCCAAACCGCGGCGATGATACAGAACAGAGCTGTGAGCAATGCGCCGGCAGGAATAGGGCGTTTAGCAATCGCCGCTGGTACGATGTAAGTACCCCATGAAGACGTAAAGTTAGTACCGCCGAGCAGAGAGCCGAACGTTTGACGAATTGAAGCAGTGGTCATCGTGTCATCAATATTCATGTGTACTTTTTCGGTACGCTCTGGATAGCTGATCTTTTGAAATACTTGATGGCCTAAGAAATCTGGCGACCACATCGCCACGGCTAGAATTGCAAACGGCAATACCACCATGAAGTGTTCAATCGTCGGTAGGCCAAGCATCCAGCCTGTATCTTCTCCCCACCAATACATAGGGTTCATGTTAGGTAAGCCTGGCTCAGTGTGGAAAGCGAATGGGGCACCCATGGCAAATGCAATCGTACCACCCAGTAAACAACTAAGAGGTACGGCTAACCAACGTTTGCGGAAGTGTTCCAATAACGCGTACAAGATAATGGTGCAAAAGATGACGACAAACGCGATGTGGCTCATGCCAATTCCTTCAGCCCAAGCGAACAGCTTTTTCACTTGAGAAGCGGTTCCAACAAAGCCAAGGTAGAGCAATAATCCGCCACATACGCCTTTACTGGTGAGGTTGGCCAACATACTGCCACCTTTACTGATGGCTAAGATTAGGCCAAAAGCGCCAATCAGCAATCCAAACGCCATAGGGTGTCCGCCTGCTGCAACCACAATCGGAATTAAAGGAATGAGTGGGCCGTGTGTACCTGCGAGGTTCGCGGTCGGCAACAGGAAGCCAGAGAAAATAATAATGAAAACAGAGGCGATGAGGAGTTCATAACGAACGTTTTCTAGAATGAAGTCTTCATTTAATCCGAGAGCCCCAGCAAAGGTGGCTGCAATAGCGCCCACCATAACCACTTTACCAATGGTCGCCGCCATCGCTGGGATGGTGTCTTCTATCTCAAATCGATAATCTTTAAACGGCAAATTTGGACGCCAGCGCTTAGGCGACATGATTTGCAATTCGTGTTCTAGATATTGTTCGCGGGAATCAAATTCCGATCTTGGTTTATGTTGTTGTTCATAGGTGAGTTCATCCTCATGGACTTGAGGCTTCTCTGTTTGTATATGTGCGGACTCTAAAGTAGTGCTCATTTTGATTCCTTTCGTTCACACTCTGAGGTGTGTTATTCCAACAAACGTTGTTGACTCACGGCATGAAGTGAAAACAATGCGTCAACTTATCATTAAAAATTCATTAACATTTAGTTGTTAGTACCTTATACCAAACCAAAAAAAACAAATAGACTCAGTCGGTTAGACATTAGTCGTAGAGTCGGACGACTAGTATTAGACCCTGTAGATAGCATGTGTCTGTTTATTGGTAGGCGATGAATTTATGGGTAATAAACGACTATCTAACAAGAAATGCTTGGCGTTAAAGCATCAGATAACATCCATCGATGAGTGCTTTCTGGGGTAACGTTTTTGGTTAAAAACTATTGATAATAATTCTCATTACGTTACCTTGTGGGCTCAAACACACTCATTGTTGCGGAGATCAACATGGAACACTCGGATATTACTCAACTGCTTATTCCAAAGAGCGATTGGGCATCGCCTGATCTCTTTCTCTATGAAGGGGAAGACAAACTTCATCTGAGCTTAGAAGGCGCAATTCAATACAGTGGATTGAACAGCATTGGTGGCGTGGTTCTGGGCTTTAGGATGATCCAACATGCGGTGCAACTCGCGGCGGGTGAGCAGTCTTTGCAACGTGATGGCATCAGTGTTTATACCGCGTTCCCTGGACGTGGTGCTCAAGATGCTTTTGAGTACACATGCCGCGCACTGCGTGATAGGCGCTATTGCTGTGATACCACATTGCATCACCCAGCAGCGCAAACCGGACAACGTGGTCAGTTCTTGTTTACGCTTCGCTTGAATGAACAGTCTATGGTGATGACGCCAGCAGACGGGCTTCCAAGAAAAAGCTATTTTGAGGCCGACAGACACGCACAAGAAGGTCGAGAGGCAGCATTGAGATGGCGCGATGAGAAGATCAACTTCGCCAATACGCTCTTGAGCTTGTCGCCAGAAGAGTGCTTACGCGTGTTGTAATTCTTTGTTCTCACTTACAGAGTGAGCTCAAAAACACAATGAACAACAAGAGGTCGCTCGCTTTCAAGTGGGCGACTTTTTTGTATCAAGCGCTAACGGAAAGCAGATTCCTAGTCGCGCTTAGGCTTGCTGGAATGACTCACTTTTAGTTTAGTGCGGTAGTCTAAAGTCTATGAGTTTCAGCAATCAACTTAAGCTGCCCGATCTCAATCCGCGACACATTTAGGCACGCAGGTGGTGCAGTTTTCAAAGCATTACACAGCTTACACTGACACGAAGTGATATAATTTTTGCCCAAAGCTTTGAAGAGCTAATGAATTAAAGGATGAGTACGATGGAAAAAACGATCTCGTTGGTACTTGGCAGTGGTGGCGCAAGAGGCTTGGTTCACGTTGGAATCATCCGTTGGTTAATTGAGCATGGCTACCAGATAAAATCCATCTCTGGTTGTTCAATTGGCGCACTTATCGGTGGTGTCTATGCGGCGGGTAAGTTGGATGAATTTGAAGAGTGGGTCACCAGTATCGACCAATCGGATATGGCGATGATGTTGGATTTTTCATGGCAGTCGAGTGGTATCTTCAAAGGGGACAAGATCATCGACACACTGCGTGGATTGATCGGTGAGATTTCAATTGAAGAACTGCCTATCCCTTATACCGCAGTTGCCGCTAACGTCGCCGATGAAAAAGAGGTTTGGCTGCAATCAGGCTCTCTGTTTGATGCCATTCGCGCTTCTATCTCTTTGCCATTGTTCTTCACGCCTCATGTGATTAATGGCGAAGCGCTGATTGATGGCGGGGTACTCAACCCTGTGCCGATTGCGCCTACCTTTGGTGATAAGACAGACTTTACTCTGGCTGTGAACTTAGGCGGCGAACCTGAAATTGTTCAACAGGAAGTGACACCGGTTTCCCTACCAACAAAAGAGAGTAACCTGCATGAGAAGGTTGTTCATTTTATCGATAATCTCGGTAGCAGTGTAAAAAGCAAAATGAGCTTCAATTTTGCAGCCTACGACATTGCCAACCAAGCGTTTGATGCGATGCAATCGACCATTGCTCGTCAAAAACTGGCCGCTTATCCCGCCGATATTACGCTTGAGATCCCACGTAATGCCTGTGGCACCTTAGAGTTTGATCGCTCACAAGAGATGATAGACAGAGGCTACCATTTGGCACAGGCTAAACTGGGCAATCGACTTTAATGTATTTGCTGCTGAATGAGAGTATTTATGGAAACTGAACTAAAAGAGCTTGAACTTCAAGAGCTTATGGCAACAAAAGATGTCATCGTGCTCACCAGCTCAGAAGCAACTGCCGTATCTTGGTTGATAGAGTGTTATCAAGAGAACGCCGATATCCAGATTATCGAGAACGCACATCAGCTAGATACTGAAGCGGTTTTGGCGCAATGCCGAAGCAGCCTGAGTGAAAATAAAAAGGTCATACTTACCGCGCAGTTTCGTAGCCAGCTCCCTATCATCAACATCGCTTCACTGTGTAATGAGAAGCGCAAGTCATTGATCAATATTGAGTTGTTAGGCTGGGACGAAGAAACTCGTCTTCCTCAGTCTTATAGCAGTTTCTAGGTTATAAGAATTTCTAGCTTATAACGGTTTCTAGTTAACCGCATTCGCTATATAGCAGCAGTTTTAGGTAGCAGACAATGTAAGCGCATTACTTCAAATGTCTGCCGCCATCAAGGTGCAAAGTTCTTCCTGTCATGTAGTGACTGGCCAACACAAACTTGATGCCATCTATTATTTCCTCAAAGCCCGCTTCTGTGGGAATCAGAGCTTTCTGCAGCGCTTTGGTCTTGTATGCCTCATCGTCATGCTCATTAAACTTAATCATGGCTGGAGAGAGGGTATTTACTTTGACCTTGGGAGCCAGCATCGCTGAAAACGATAGCGTTAGGTTGTTGAGCGCCGCTTTACTGGCCGCGTAAGCAATGTGCTTTTTACTGCCTTTTTCTGCAACGTAGTCACTGATGTGGATGATGTCTGAAGTTTGATCGCCAGATATCAGTTGGTCTTTGAGTGTTAAATTGAACAGATAAGGCACGGTAGCGTGAATCGTCATCATCTGGTGCATGATGTGTGATGCATTTTCACTGGGATCTTTCTTGCTCTCAGGTTTCCAGTCCGAAGCGTTGTGTATGACGGCTCTGAGTGTCTTATATTCTTGACCAACATAATCAAGAAAGCCCTCTAAGCTGCTTTGTTGATAAAAGTCTACTTGCTGCAAGTCGGCTCCATTGTCGCGCAACCGTTGCAGTTGAGGATAGTCGCTGCGGTAAGTGCCAACCACTTTGTATCCATCCGCTATAAGTTGCTGCGCCAATGCGAATCCGAGTCGCTTTCCCACGCCGGTTATCAATATCGTTTCACTCATCGTAAAAACTCAGCTCTGGTTTGAGGGTTAGTTTTGAAAATACCACCGAGAGCGGTTGTTGAGGTTTCAGAGTTTGCATCCATGACGCCCCTGGATTTAACGCAATAGTGCGTGGCTTTAATCGTCACGGCCACGTTTTCTGTCTCTACTAGAGTCTGTATCGCGACTAGGATTTGCTGAGTAAGGCGTTCTTGTACCTGAGGACGCTGAGCAAAGAATCGAACGATACGGTTTATTTTAGACAGCCCAAGAATCTTGTTTTCAGGTATATAAGCCACTTCCGCTAAACCATCGATGGTAATGAAGTGGTGTTCGCACGTCGACGTTAAATCGATATCCGATACCTTGACCATTTCATCAACCGACATTTTGTTTTCTATAACACTGATTTTCGGGAAGTTATCGTAATCGAGCCCTGAAAATATCTCATGGACGTACATCTTTGCAATGCGATGAGGTGTTTCAGCAAGGCTGTCATCGGTTAAATCCAGTCCAAGCGTACTGACCACTTCCGTCAACAGTCCTTTGATGCGGTTGTACTTCTGGTTGGGGTTCATTTCGCTCTCTGTCATTGGAGTTTCAAGTCCTCTTGCGAGCAAAGCTTCTCTTACTTTTTCGGCTTCTGTATTCAGCATGACGCACTCCTTATTAATTAGTTTTCGAGTTCTGCTTCATAGCTCAGGGTGAGCGAAACGGAATCAGCGAAGCGAAGAGCATGAGGCTTGTCAATTCTCACTTGAGCGTATTTTACCCAAGGATGGTCGATACAGATGCCGAGTACGTCGCTGGTCAATTTTTCTAAAAGCAGAAACCTTCCGGATTCGACATGTTGAATGATCTTCTTGCAGATGTTTTTGTAGTTAAGCGCGTTGTCCACATCATCAGAGAGACAAAGGTTGTTAGCGGGGTAGTGGATTTCTGCGTTGATAACAATGTCTTGCTGCTTAGACTTTTCTTCCTCGTTGAAGCCGATGAAGGTTCTTAGTCTCAGGTTTGTAATGGTGATAATGGCGTTGTGATTCATAACAGTGTCCAATCC
>NZ_JBFRSN010000299.1:0-2399 GCF_041473595.1 Vibrio sp. 10N.222.46.A1 | reverse complement strand
TTGGTATTGGTATTGGTAAATACGACAATGTTCAGTCGGTTCCAAAAGCTAACCCACAATATACAGACATAAAAAAACCGCTAGTTGCCCAGCGGTTTTTTTGGTTTAGCGAAAGTTGTTAAGCCGTGGCCTAAGGCATTTCGTCAAACTCTTCACCTTCTTTGTCCACTTGTGGTGGCATTAGGTGTTCACGCGTAATACCCAACTTCATAGCTAGTGCAGATGCAACGTAGATAGAAGAGTAAGTACCAACGGTAATACCCAGTAGAAGTGCAGTCGCAAAGCCGTGAATCATAGCGCCGCCCTGAACGAACAGTGCGATAACTACGAATAACGTTGTACCAGAAGTGATCAATGTACGGCTCAATGTTTGTGTGATTGAGCTGTTCAGCACTTCAGGTGCCTCGCCTTTACGCATCTTACGGAAGTTCTCACGAATACGGTCAAATACCACTATGGTATCGTTGAGGGAGTAACCGACTACCGTTAGCAAGGCTGCTACGATGGTAAGGTCGACCTCAATTTGCATTAGAGAGAACACACCTAGTGTGATGATAACGTCGTGCGCTAGGGCTAATACAGCACCTGCAGCTAATCGCCATTCAAATCGCACTGATACGTAGATCAAGATACAGATCAGAGAAACAAGGATAGCAAGGCCACCAGCTTCTGTTAATTCGTCACCTACGTTAGGACCAACGAACTCGATACGACGCATCTCAACTTGCTCACCAGTACCATCTTTAATTGCAGACAGGATTTGGTTACCAAGCGTTTCGCCCGCAACACCATCACGTGGACGTAGACGAACCATTACCTCACGCGCAGAACCAAAGTTCTGAACCGTAGCATCACCAAAGCCTTCAGCTTCTAGTGCGCTTCGAATGTCAGGTAGGTTTGCTGGCTCCTCAAAACCCACTTCAATCAGGGTACCACCAGTAAAATCTAGACCCCAGTTCAACGATTTCGTTGTTAGAGTATAGATGGCAGTACCAATCATCAAGATTGAGAATAAAAAGGCAACCTTTGACCAACGCATGAAGTCGATCATTTTGTCTGCTTTTAGAATCTGAAACATATTAATTCCTAGCCTTAGATCGACAGTTTCTTAACGCGTTTGCCGCCATACATCAGGTTCACGATACAACGTGTTCCGATAATAGCTGTAAACATTGAAGTCAAGATACCGATTGATAACGTTACCGCGAAGCCTTTAATCGCACCTGTACCGACAGCAAATAGAATGATTGCTGTTAGTAGTGTGGTGATGTTGGCATCGGCGATTGTACTAAATGCGTTTGCATAACCTTGGTGAATCGCTTGTTGTGGACTACGTCCATCTCGAAGTTCTTCACGTATACGCTCAAAGATAAGAACGTTGGCATCGACTGCCATACCGACCGTCAATACGATACCGGCAATGCCTGGTAGCGTCATTGTCGCGCCAGGAATCATCGACATCACACCAATAATCAACACTAAGTTAGCCATCAGAGCGACGTTCGCAATCAAACCGAAAGTACGGTAGTAAAGCAGTGTAAACAGCATTACTGCAGCCATACCCCAAACCATCGCCATGATACCCATATCGATGTTTTGTTGACCCATAGATGGACCAATCGTACGCTCTTCTACAATCGAGATAGGCGCAATCAATGCACCTGCACGTAGTAGAAGTGCCAAGTTATGAGCTTCAGCCGTTGAGTCGATACCTGTAATACGGAAGTTACGGCCAAGCGCAGATTGAATCGTCGCTTGGTTAATCACTTCTTCGTGCTTACTTAGGATCACTCGGCCTTCAGGTGTTTTACGACCGCTGTCTTTATACTCTGCAAATACGGTTGCCATTAGCTTACCGATATTTTGACGAGAGAATGTAGACATCTTGCTACCACCTTCGCTGTCTAGCGAGATGTTAACTTGTGGGCGACCATATTCATCAACACTTGAGCTTGCATCTGTAATGCTAGAACCGCCTAAGATAACGCGTTTCTTAAGTACTACAGGACGACCATCGCGGTCTTGCTTAATTTCACTACCAGCAGGAGCACGGCCAGAAGCTGCAGCGGCCAAATCGGCACTGCTGTCCACTTCACGGAATTCAAGAGTCGCGGTTGCGCCTAAAATTTCTTTAGCACGAGCCGTGTCTTGAACACCTGGCAATTCCACTACGATACGGCTAGCACCTTGACGTTGAACCAAAGGCTCAGCAACACCGAGTTCGTTAACACGGTTACGTAGAATAGTAATGTTTTGCTCTACCGCATAATTGCGGATTTCTTGAAGACGAGTTTCAGTGAAGTTAGCAATCAAAGAGAAACGACCGTTAGATTCTGAATCTACGAACGTCATATCTTGGTGCTTAGATTGCAGTAGCGATTTCGCTTCAGCAAGCTGCT
>NZ_JBFRSN010000298.1:0-3742 GCF_041473595.1 Vibrio sp. 10N.222.46.A1 | reverse complement strand
AGATTAATTCGAGAAAAGCTTAAGCTAGTTACCTATGGTGACTGGCTTTTTTTTCGTTTGGAGCATGGGGTTAATAGCAGATAACTGATCATAAAGAGCCAAACGACAGACAAAAAAATAGCCAACCGCAATAATCGCGATTGGCTCTATATATTTGTGAACAAATCATAAGTTCACTAACAACGTCAGTTGGCTAGGTGACCCTCGGCTTAAGAAGGGTCAATGTATATAATGCAGTTAGCGTGCCAACTTTAATTCAGCCGTTTTATACGCCCTGCATCGCATAAAAACCTCTAATTCATGATGCGAATTGCAAAGTGCATTTGCATAATGCAACCAAGATGCAATATCGATAGAAAACAAGTTTCACTGAAGCCGATAATAATAAGACGCCAAGCAGTTGTATTTTAAATGTAAGGCAGATGTTCACATCAACGTATTGCCTTACAATTAAAGAGGTAATAAAGCACCTCGCCAAAGGTATATTCATACTTTTTTTACACTAAAGTTTGTATACTGCACAAAATCACTCTCAACTCTATGAAGCAATGAACTACTTAAGTACTTTTTTCAAAGGCATGGCAATGGGCGCAGCCGACGTTGTACCTGGCGTGTCGGGCGGAACCATCGCATTCATCACTGGTATCTACGATACGCTACTAGAAAGCATTCGAAGAATTAACCCTAGCGTACTTGGACTATGGAAGCGTGAAGGTTTCAAAGCCGCGTTTAGCCACATCAATGGTTTTTTCCTAATTTCACTGTTCGCAGGCGTATTCACGAGCATTGCGACATTTGCAAAACTGATTTCTTGGTTATTAGTCACCCACCCAGTTCCACTATGGTCTTTCTTCTTTGGCCTTATCTTGGTGTCGGTTTTCCATATTCTTAAACAAGTAGAAAAGCGCGATATGATTCGATTCGTATTTTTGCTGCTTGGTGTCGCCTTCGCTTACAGCATTACCGTGCTTAAGCCGCTGCAAATGGAACCTACCAGTATCAATATTCTCATTGCAGGTGCGATTGCAATCTGTGCGATGATTTTGCCAGGTATCTCAGGGAGCTTCATTCTGCTATTAATTGGTATGTACGGCCCGGTACTTGGTGCCGTTAAAGAATTTCAGGTCGATGTACTTGCCCTATTCCTTAGTGGCTGTGTGATTGGCCTGCTGACTTTCTCTCACGTACTTTCTTGGTTACTACGCTCATTCCGCGACTTCACATTAGTATTCTTGACTGGTTTGATGATCGGTACACTGCCGAAGATTTGGCCGTGGAAAGAAACGATCAGCTGGCGTACAAACTCTAAAGGTGAGCAAGTTCCTCTGATTCAAGAAAACTTGTCACCGTTCGATTTTGAAGCCGTCACTTCTCAACCTTCACAGCTAGTAATGGCTATTGTGATGATGCTTGTAGCGATTGCTCTGGTCCTTGGGTTAGAGAAGTTTGCAGAGCGCAACGCGGGCTGATCATTCTATCCATTCTCAAGCGTATTCAGAACGGATAGAACTTAGAAAGACTAAGCTCATGAACCTATGACACAGACAAAAGCGAAGCCAATGGCTTCGCTTTTTTAGTTCTACCATACGCACAAAATTACTTTTTGATACAAGCACATATTGAGGGATATGATAACATCGCCGCTCTTATAAAATTAGATGAGAACACGACATGCACTCTGCATTAAAGGTTGCTGCTCTTGGGATCGCTCTCGTGGCAGGCTTTTATGGACCGCAAGCTATTCAGCAATTTGAATCAGCGATGGAGCGAGCCTCTGCTGAGATTAACTTAGATGATTACTGCATACTTTCCACCACATCGTGTGAGCAAAATACAGTTACGATGACACTTGATCGCGAGACGGCTCAACCTCTGGCTCCCACCAAAATCAAAGTAGTGTGGGAAGGCGCAGCCTCTGACACATTAATGCTGTCGCTTACAGGTTTAGAGATGGAAATGGGCTCGGCACGTTTTCAATTAAAAAACATTGGCAATAATACCTATGAAGGTGATGTGATTTTACCTGTATGTACTTTAGACAAGATGACATGGATCGGTGAGCTCACTGATGGTGTCGATACTGTAAATCCGGCAATAAGGATGGCAAGATGAGTAGAAATTGGTCGTTAGCATTGGTTGTCGCTTTTGTCCTTGGCTTTGGCGTTAAAAGTTATCTTGATGGGCAAAACGAAGCTCAAAAACAACACGCGGCAAAACAACAATTCTCCGCAACAACCCTTTTCGGCAAAGATAACCAGCCAACTGAAATCTTTGACCAAACCGATGACAGAATTCGTATCGTTTATTTTGGTTTCACACGTTGCCCAGATGTGTGCCCTACTTCTCTAGCAATGTTAGCCGGAGCACTTAACCAGATTTCTGATGAAGCAAAAGCCAAGATTCGCCCGATGTTTGTTTCTCTCGATCCAGAACGTGATGCCGCTGAAGCCTCATACGAATACGCACAATACTTCCACCCAATGATGGAAGGATTAAGTGGCCCGTTAGATGTGACAACAACGCTTGCACACAACTACGGTGTTATTTTTAGAAAGACCAAGCTTGAAGGTTCAGAGTTGGAATACACCCTAGACCACAGCTCATATTTCTATTTTTTAAAACCCGATGGCACGCTGATTACCAAAGTGCCGCATACGTTAACGCCAGCGCCAATTGTTGAAGCTATTAACACATTAACGCGCTAACGTACCAAGTCATCAGCGACGAGAAACAACGTGTACAAAAATAAAGAACTTAACGAATAAAGTTCGAACAAAAAGTCAGGTCCCAGACCAAAACAAAAAACTAAGGACAACAACATGAAGTTAAAAGCACTTGCTCTAGCAGGCTTATTGCTCACTCCTCTTGCTCAAGCGAATAGCGACATTATGGTTCATGACGCGTACGCGCGCGCAACCCCGCCTTCAGCAGTGAACAGCGCGGTATTCACGACTCTGATGAACCATAGCGATAAAGATCGCGCTATTGTTTCTGCAACAACACCAGCAGCAGGAAAGGTTGAACTTCATGATGTTATCGTTGATGGCGACGTAATGAAGATGCGTCAAGTTCAAGCGATCACCATCCCTGCAAATGGTAAAGCTGTACTTAAACCAGGTAGCTTACACATCATGTTGTTTGACTTAAAAAGTAGCCTAAAAGAAGGTGAACAAATCAAAATGACACTGACCTTCGCAAACGGTGAAACACAGACCTTTGATGCGCCAGTGAAGAAAGTGATGAGCGGCATGAAAAAGATGAATCACGATCATCATTAATCAGATTCACTATCGATGAAATAATTTAAGCCACGATGACTTCTCGCCATCGTGGCTTTTTGCTAAACTGAGCTCGCTTTTTATTCAAAGCCCGACCACATTAATAACCAAGGAGAATAGAAGATGATTGTAATGAAGACACTAAAACTGGCAGTAAAAGTAACGCGTTAACTTGTTTGGTTAATCCAACTTAAATACCGATCGACCAACTTATCGTCACTCTTTGACGACCGCACACTTTTACCCGGTTTACTGTTGATCGTAAGTGATCAACTCCTGCATGCCTATAAAGCATGACTCAATCCGGGGTCCTATCTATTTGAATTCGACCCAAACTCAAAACATTTTTGACGCTCGACGCTTTTAATCTCAGCAACTCTTTTTGGTCTCATTAACTCTTTTGATCTCATCAACAATAAGAGAGCTCACAAGAAGTTAATGCTCTCATAAGACTTTAATGCAGT
>NZ_JBFRSN010000297.1:0-9736 GCF_041473595.1 Vibrio sp. 10N.222.46.A1 | reverse complement strand
TGTTGAGCGTTCCTTTTAAGTAAGGAGCCTCTCGAAGTGGACGGCCATTCTAGCGAATTAACATTCAGTGTCAAACACTTTTTGAAAATTAATTTTTTGTCGCTTTCCGTCTGACTGATTACCGCTGAAGCCTTGTGGCGTCTGCCGTCTCAGTGGTGTGGCATTATAGGGAACCCACTCAGCTTAGCAACTACTTTTTCATGAAAAATGAATAAATAGAGCTTAAGTGCCTAATAGTTCACCTAAACGGAAAAAAGAGAGCATTTCTGCTCTCTTTTTGCTCTAAATCTAAAAGAATTCTTAGATAAACGCGTAAGCATCTGCGTACATATGGTCACGCTTTGCTTCTTTATTCTGAGTAAACAAGTCTCTTGCAGCACCTGCCATTTCGAAACGACCCGCAATGTAGATATCAAAATCAGCTAATGATTCGAAACTTTGCGTGATTGCTTCAAGTACATTACCCGTTTGACCGTGCCAAACTTCAGGTGCTTCTTCTACTACTGGTACAAAATGTACATTGCTGTGTTTTGCTGCAATGTCGACAAGCTCTTCTTTCGCATACAGCTGGCACTCATCTTTTGCGCCCCAGTATAGATGAATCTCTTTTTTACTGTTCTGCGCGATGCAGTGATCGAGAATAGAGCGCACGTAGCTAAAGCCAGTACCACCAGCAATCAGTAACAGAGGGCGATCGCTTTCTTCTTTAACCCACGCATCACCATGCGGAGCATCAATAGCTATGTCGCCATCTTCAGCTTGCGCTTTCTTCATTGCCTCAACAACTTCTGAAGCGTAAGCATTGTGCTCAGCTGCACCAATGTGTAACTCAAGCTCGCCTTCATGACGACAAGGGCTGCTTGCAATCGAAAATGGACGCTTGTCTTTTTCACCCATTTCAACCATCAAGTATTGGCCCGCTTTAAAAGCGACCGGTGTTTCTGGGTGAAGTAGGATTTGGTAAGTGTTACAAGCCAAAGGCTCGATAGATTTCACTTTACATTTAATAGTCATGTTCTTCCTCTCACTAACCCTTAATCGGCAAAGGTTAGAACTAAATTACTTTCTGCAAATGCTTGGCAAGCAAAAATCCAACCTTGTAACTGCTCTTTCTCTGTGAGCATGGGTTCAAGGTGGTAACTCACTTGGCCTTCTAATTTTTTGCACATGCACATAGCGCATGCACCAACTTGGCAACGGTTTGGAAAATTGATATTGCTGTTGAGCGCAGCATCCAAAACCGTTTGCCCTTTTTCTACGGTAAAACTGATATTTTCTGGGTATAAGATTACTTGGAAGCTCATTAGATTCCTAGCTGTTCCCAGATGCTATCAATCTTTTTAACGACGTCTGGATCCTTGGTGATTGGAACACCCCACTCACGTAGGCATTCACCTTCAAACTTGTTCGTCGCATCTAGACCCATTTTTGAGTGTCCAGTTTGGTTTTTCAAGAATAACGTATCTCTTGCCGGATCCATTCTTGTAGTCACCGCCCAGACAATGTCATTCCAGTCACTGACGTTAACGTCACTATCACACACGATGACAAATTTGTTCTCATCAAACTGAGACCAAACCGCTTCAATGATTTTCTTACCATTACCTGCTGCTTGCTTATCGATAGACACAACGACCATGCACGCATTGTCATTCTGTAAGTGAATATCAATAATTTCAGGGAAGGTTTCGGTTAGCTCAGCTAGGCAACCTTCAACATGCTTACTATCTATAGGTAAAGATTTAGCATCAGGTGATAGTGCCAACTCCGCATCCCACTTCTTAGTAATGTCTAAACCCATTTTTGAGCCTAAACCTACCACTGGCGATGCGAAATCTAGTGAATCGATAGGTGTGTTCTCTATCATCAGGCTGTCACGAGACGGATCCATATGTTCGCACATAGCAGCGGTCACTTGAGACCAATCACGTGCGTTAACATCCTCATCGCATACCAAGACAAATTTTGTGTACATGAATTGGCGTAGGAAAGACCATACACCCATCATCACTCGCTTAGCGTGACCTGGGTATTGCTTCTTCATGGTCACTACCGCCATTCGGTACGAACAACCTTCAGGTGGCAAGTAGAAGTCTTCTATTTCTGGGAATTGCTTTTGAAGAATAGGAACAAACACTTCATTTAACGCAACACCTAATACTGCGGGCTCATCAGGTGGACGGCCAGTATAGGTACTGTGATAAATCGGATTCTCGCGCATGGTTACATGAGTAATAGTAAACACATGATGCTTTTCTTTCTCGTTGTAGTAACCAGTATGGTCTCCGTACGGCCCTTCGTCTGCGAACTCATTCGGGTCGATGTAACCTTCCATTACGATTTCAGCACTCGCTGGCACTTCTAGGTCGTTACTGATTGATTTAACGACCTCAGTTTTACTGCCACGCAACAAGCCGGCAAACGCGTATTCCGATAAGGTATCTGGAACTGGCGTAACGGCACCAAGAATCGTGGCAGGATCGGCACCAAACGCTACCGAGACAGGGAATGGCTTGCCTGGGTTGGTTTCCATCCAATCACGTAGATCAAGCGCTCCACCACGGTGGGCCAACCAACGCATGATGATTTTATTCTTGCCGATCTTCTGTTGACGATAGATACCTAAGTTTTGGCGTTTCTTGTTTGGACCACGAGTAACCGTTAAACCCCACGTTAGCAACGGCGCGACATCGTCCGCCCAACAGCTCATCACCGGAATTTTATCTAGGTCGACGTCATCACCCTGCCATACGACTTGTTGACAGGCCGCCTTACGAAGACGCTTAGCTGGCATATTTAAGACCTGCTTAAACACAGGCAGCTTATCGATAGCGTCTTTAAAGCCTTTTGGTGGCTCAGGTTCTTTTAAGTAAGCAAGCAACTTACCTACTTCGCGTAACTCTTTGACCTCTTGACGCCCCATACCAATGGCTACCCGATCAGGTGTACCGAATAGATTGGTCAAAACAGGCATGTCATAGCCTACGGGATTTTCAAATAAAAGAGCCGGGCCACCAGCACGTAGAGTACGGTCGCTAATCTCGGTCATTTCATAGTCTGGGTCGACAGGGTGAGAAATGCGTTTCAACTGACCAATGCTTTCAAGATGGTCGACAAAATCACGTAAATCTTTAAAACTCATAGGGCTTCTACATGCTGATTATTCTGCGCTCAGTATATCAAAAAGGGTGACGCTGAGATCCCCCTTTTTAGTGTGGTTATTGAGAGGCAAAATCCACTTTACGGTAATGCTTGCTCGATCAAAGAGCTCTTCACCTGAGGGTTATCATTCACAAGATCTTGCAACCAGCGCGTGTGACCTTGTTTGGCTAATTCACGGGCGACTAATGGCGCTTCATCGGCAATCGCCATCCTAGAGACAAGGAACTGCTTCACCTCTTCTGATAGCGGGTTCACCTTGGTAAGCAAAGTAATCGCTTCATCTTTCAAACGAGGATTCTTAGTCGCTGCCATTACCTGTTCCAACGCGAACGTTTGTTTAGTTTTAGCAAGTCGCTCTAACTCTGCTTGGCTATGATAATCGGCCTTCATTCGCCATAGAATCTTATAGACCTCAGGGTCTTCGCTCACTTGCGCTAATCGAACTACCACCTCGGTAGAGGGTAACCAGCTAACAATAGAAGATGCGGTGAGTTGCTTAGTCAGATAGTCAACCGCTTCAGGAGACAAACTGTCTAGCTCTCGAATTAGTAGTGCTTCTCGCGTTTGAACTTGATGCTCAGGCCCTGACAACCACTCATTAAGGTTAAGTTTCTGCTTTTCTGCATCCAGTACAAACACCAGTGTCTTCTGGTCTTGGTGCCATTGCTTGATCAGTCGATTAGCAATCGAAGGGTAATTAAAAGCAGGTACCGTAAACTCGTAGCCATCCCCACGCTCTAATACTTGGTAGGTCGGCGTGATAGCGAGTTGCTGTTCTATGAAAATAGACATCTTAGGGGTGAGAACTATCTCTTGCTGTTCGATCTTCTTCAAGAGCCGGTAACGAGCCACCTCTTGCTGGGGAAATGTCAGGCGCTCAAGCGAAAAGCGCAGCGAATTGACTTCGTCACGCACGACAAGCTCGAGTAATTCAGCAGTTTTCAGTTTTACTTGATCATTCTCAAGCCAAGACTCTACTGTAAGTGGAGACATCTCGGTGGCATAACTCATACCAACCGGTGAAAGTAACAGTGAAGTAGACAGGAGTAATGATGACAACAGTCCATGTTGCATTTTAACTTCCTCGTAACACTTTTGCTCATTCTGCAAGCTGTCGCTACAAAATGCAAATAAAAAGCGCCACCCGAAGGCAGCGCTTTTTAATAACTATAAGCTAATCAATACTACTGACGACGCATTGCGTCAAAGAACTCATCGTTCGTTTTAGTCATTGCTAGCTTGTCGATAAGGAATTCCATCGCATCGATTTCGCCCATTGGGTGAACAATCTTACGCAGAATCCACATCTTCTGTAGTTCATCGTTCTTGGTAAGAAGCTCTTCACGACGAGTACCAGAGCGGTTGAAATCAATCGCTGGGAATACACGTTTTTCAGCAATCTTACGGTTAAGGTGCAGTTCCATGTTACCTGTACCTTTGAATTCTTCGTAGATAACTTCATCCATCTTAGAACCAGTATCAACCAGTGCTGTTGCGATGATAGTTAAGCTACCGCCTTCTTCTACGTTACGTGCCGCACCGAAGAAACGCTTTGGACGATGTAGAGCATTCGCATCAACACCACCAGTAAGAACTTTACCTGATGAAGGGATAACAGTGTTGTAAGCACGAGCTAGACGAGTAATTGAATCCAGTAGGATAACCACGTCTTTCTTGTGTTCAACAAGACGCTTCGCCTTCTCGATTACCATTTCTGCTACTTGTACGTGGCGAGATGCTGGTTCATCAAACGTCGATGCGATTACTTCGCCTTTAACTAGGCGCTGCATTTCTGTTACTTCTTCTGGACGCTCATCGATAAGTAGAACCATGAGTTCACACTCAGGATGGTTACGAGCAATGCTTTGAGCAATATTTTGCAGAAGCATTGTCTTACCCGCTTTTGGCGGAGCAACAATCAGACCACGCTGACCTTTACCGATTGGAGAAGCAAGGTCAAGAATACGAGCTGTGATATCTTCAGTTGCACCATTACCCGCTTCCATCACCATACGTTCGTTGGCGTGAAGAGGAGTAAGGTTTTCGAAAAGAATCTTGTTACGAGCGTTATCTGGTTTATCGTAGTTAACCGTATTTACTTTAAGCAGAGCAAAGTAACGTTCGCCATCTTTAGGTGGACGGATTTTACCGCCAATAGAGTCACCTGTACGAAGGTTAAAACGACGAATCTGGCTCGGTGATACATAAATATCATCAGGACCAGCAAGGTATGAGCTGTCTGCGCTACGTAGGAAGCCAAAACCGTCTTGAAGAATTTCTAGAACACCATCACCAAAGATGTCCTCACCACTTTTTGCGTGTGCTTTAAGGATGGAGAAGATAATGTCTTGTTTTCTTAAGCGAGCTTGATTTTCAAGACCTAGGCTTTCGCTAAGTTTAACAAGTTCAGACACAGGTCTGTTCTTCAGTTCAGTAAGATTCATAGTGGTGGAAGTTTGTTTAGTCAAAATAGGGTCTGTTTTCTTAAGTTAAGAAGGATTTGGTCACAGGCTCGACCAAGAAGAGAATTTGTTCAATTAACGTGCGATAAATTAGCACTAAAACTAAGACTAGTCCATAGCTTAGAAAAAACAAAACCGCGCATTTGTTAACTGCGCGGTTTCTTTTCAAATACTCACCTGATTATAGGTTAGCGTCTAGGAACTCTTTAAGTTGAGTTTTAGACAATGCACCAACTTTAGTTGCTGCTACGCCACCGTCTTTGAAAAGAAGTAGCGTTGGAATACCGCGAATACCGAATTTTGGTGGAGTACCAGCATTTTGGTCGATATTTAATTTACCGATTGTGAGCTGACCTTCGTACTCGTTTGCGATTTCATCAAGAATCGGCGCAATCATTTTACATGGACCACACCATTCTGCCCAAAAATCAACAAGAACAGGGCCTGCAGCGTTGATTACATCGTTATCAAAACCGTCATCAGTTAGCTGCAAAATCTTATCACTCATCTTCCACTCCAATGTATTTTTTAGAACTGGTTGGATGATAACCAGTAAATAGATGCCCTATTGGAATGTATTTACTTTCGTATTGCAAGCTTAAGCTGATATTCTATAGCAATGAAAAAGACGCATATCACAGAGCAAAAGTTCGCCGACTTGGATTTACTTCCGCAAGTCATTGAAGGATTGGAGAAAAAAGGGTTCGACTATTGTACCCCTATCCAAGCCTTGGCGCTCCCGGTACTGCTCACCGGCCAAGACATTGCAGGCCAGGCCCAAACGGGTACTGGTAAAACGCTTGCGTTTCTTACTGCTACTTTTAATCACCTGCTAAAAACACCTGAGCATGAAGGCCGTAAGCCTAACCAGCCACGTGCGATTATTATGGCACCAACGCGTGAACTCGCGATTCAGATCTACAACGATGCTGACTCTCTGGTTGCAAGCACAGGTATCAAGGCAGCATTAGCTTACGGTGGCGAAAGCTACGATAAGCAACTAGGTAAGATCGAAGAAGGCGCTGATATCTTAATTGGTACGACTGGCCGCATCATCGATTTCTACAAGCAAAAGGTATTTAACCTTAACCACATTCAAGCCGTTGTTCTTGACGAAGCTGATCGCATGTTCGATCTTGGTTTCATCAAAGACATCCGCTTCTTGTTCCGTCGTATGCCTGAGCCAAAAGATCGCCTAAACATGCTGTTCTCTGCGACGCTGTCTTACCGCGTACAAGAACTTGCATTCGAACACATGCACAACCCAGAGCATGTCGTTGTTGAACCTGAGCGTAAGACTGGTCACCGTATTCAAGAAGAGCTGTTCTACCCTTCTAACGAACATAAGATGGCTCTTCTACAAACGTTAATCGAAGAAGAGTGGCCAGATCGCGCAATCATCTTCGCTAACACTAAGCACAAGTGTGAATCAGTTTGGGGCCACTTGGCTGCCGATGGTCACCGTGTTGGCCTACTAACTGGCGATGTTCCTCAGAAGAAACGTGAAAAGATTCTTGAGCAATTCACTAAAGGCGATGTTGACCTGCTTGTCGCAACGGATGTTGCAGCACGTGGCCTACACATCCCTCAAGTAACACACGTATTCAACTTTGACCTACCTGACGATTGTGAAGATTACGTTCACCGTATCGGCCGTACAGGTCGTGCTGGTGAAAGCGGTCACTCGATCAGCTTTGCTTGTGAAGATTACGCAATCAACTTGCCACCAATCGAAGAATACATTGAGCACGCTATCCCAATGTCTGACTACGATGCTTCTGCACTACTGGAAGATCTGCCAGCACCGATGCGCTTACGTACACGTAACCCGCAACAACGCCGCTCAAACAACAATGGCCCACGCAACGGTAACCGGAAACCAAACCAGAACCGTCGCCCACGCCAACCGCGTCATAACAAGGAAGCTTAGTCGCTTATGAGTCAAACAGTGTCACCACCGCTTTATGCTGCAATCGACCTCGGGTCGAACAGTTTTCATATGCTCGTTGTGCGTCATATCGATGGCAGCGTACAAACCATGGCTAAAATTAAGCGCAAAGTTCGTTTAGCTGCAGGCTTAGATGAAAATAATGCGCTTAGTACTGAAGCCATGCAGCGCGGTTGGGACTGTTTGAGTCTCTTTACAGAGCGACTGCAAGATATTCCGAAAGAAAATATCCGCATTGTTGGTACAGCGACCCTACGTACCGCTATCAATGTGGATATATTTCTCGCGAAAGCGAACCAGATCCTTGGTTACGACATCAATGTTATCTCTGGTGAAGAAGAAGCTGCGACTATCTATAAAGGCGTAGCACACACTTCTGGTGGCAGCGGCCGCCGACTAGTGGTTGATATTGGTGGTGCAAGTACCGAGATGATCATCGGTGAAGGTTTCTCAGCCAAAGCCTTAACCAGCCTGAAGATGGGTTGTGTTACTTGGCTTGAACGCCACTTTAAAGATCGCCAATTAACCGCAACCAACTTCAACAATGCCATTGAAGCGGCTAAGTCTACGTTAGCTCCTATCCTAGATAGCTACACTGATATCGGATGGGATGTGTGTGTTGGCGCCAGTGGTACCGTTCAAGCGCTGCAAGAAATCATGTTGGCGCAAGGCATGGATGAAGTTATTACTCATGCAAAACTCAAGCGTCTACAAAAACAAGCGATGATTACAGAGCGCTTAGAAGAGCTTGAGATTGAAGGCTTAACCCTTGAGCGCGCACTAGTGTTCCCAAGTGGTCTTTCTATTCTTATCGCGATTTTTGAGCTGCTTGAAATTGATTCAATGACACTCGCTGGCGGCGCACTCCGTGAAGGTCTCGCCTACGAGATGGTTGATGAGTTTCGCCAAGAAGATATTCGCGCTCGTACCATTAAGAGCGTGCAATCACGCTACCAAATGGACGTAAGCTACAGTGAACAAGTTGCTGTAGTCGCACAGACTCTATTAGAGCAAGCGGGCGCCGAAACGTGGGTTTCTGAACCTCAAGCAGGTGTGCTATTACAAACAGCGGCGAAGCTTCATGAGATTGGTTTAACAATCGATTTCAAAAAAGGCGGCGAGCACAGTGCTTACCTACTGCAGAACTTAGACCTACCAGGCTTTACTCGAGCGCAAAAGCACTGCTTGGGTGAGTTAACACGTCGCTACCGCGAACAGTTAACTTCATTGCCTGAACAACATGCAATCTCAGGTACCAGCAGCAAGCGTATTTTACGAATTCTGCGTTTAGCTATTTTGTTGACTCACCGTCGTAATCCAGCGCTTGAGCCTGAGTTCAAGCTGACGACGGATGACAACAATCTGACCTTGACGCTTTCTAAGCAATGGCTAGCAGACAACCCGCTGACCGCTGCTGAGCTAGAGATCGAGTCGAATAGACAAACCGATATTGGCTGGCCATTGAATATTGAATGCCTCTGATATTAGTATCTGACGCTAGAAATTAAAAAAGCCCAAGTTAGTCTACTAACTTGGGCTTTTTCTCATCGCTGCATTAATGCTTTGCGTTACAAATCTAAACTTAAGCGTTAACGCCCGTTGCTTTAAAGTCAGGGTTCACAGCGGTTAACTTCTTAACCACGTAATTTAGAAGTACACCGTACATTGGAACAAACAAACCTAAGCTGATGATAAGCTTGAATCCGTAGTCGACCAACGCAATTTCAGTCCAGTGCTCAGCCATGAATGGATCTGGGCTTTGGTAGAAAGCAATCGCAAAGAACGCGATGGTATCAATGGCATTACCGAATAACGTTGAACACGTTGGCGCAACCCACCATTGCTTCATTTGGCGTAAGCGGTTGAACACATGCACATCCAAGATCTGACCAAGCAAATAAGCCATGAAGCTTGCCGCTGCGATGCGTGCAACAAACAAGTTGAACTCGCCTAGTTGGCTAAAGCCTTGGAATGAACCTTCAAAGAACACCACAGACAATAAATAAGAAACGGCCAGCGCTGGTAACATCACTAAGAAAATGATTTTACGAGCAAGCTGCGCGCCAAAAATACGTACGGTCAGGTCTGTCGCTAGAAAGATAAACGGGAAAGTGAAAGCACCCCAAGTGGTGTGCATACCGAAGACGGTAAAAGGTAGCTGAAC
>NZ_JBFRSN010000296.1:0-1595 GCF_041473595.1 Vibrio sp. 10N.222.46.A1 | reverse complement strand
TGCTATGGGTATTTTTTACGGTGGTCTAAGCCAAGTTATCGTGGGCACAATGTGTTTCAAACGTGGTGACACGTTCGGTACAACTGCGTTTACTTCTTACGGTCTATTCTGGTTATCTTTGGTTGGTTTAATCGTAATGCCATACATGGGCCTACCAGCAAGTCCAGCAGCGTTTATGGGTTGGTACCTACTACTATGGGGCATCTTCACTGGCTTCATGTTCATTGGTTCTCTATGCTACCCAGTAGCGAAACAAGTAGTATTCGGTTCACTTACTATTTTGTTCTTCCTACTTGCCGCTCGTGATTTCACTGGCAGCGAACTGATCGGTACTATCGCTGGTTTTGAAGGTATCTTCTGTGGTGCGTCAGCTATCTACTTTGCGATGGCACAAGTAATCAACAACGAATATGGCCGCACAGTACTGCCAATCGGTGAGAAAAAAGCGCCTCAAATGACGGCTCAAGAGATCGTTGCTTAACGCTCTAGCTTGGGAACAGTTAGTTTGTTATAAGCAGTCAGTTCGTTATAAGTAATGAGCTCGTTATAAACTACGATTTTTATGAACAAAACAAAAGGGGTTAGCCGAAATGGCTAACCCCTTTTTTATGCGTTATTAATAGCGCGAGTTAAAGCGATCTATTTGCTAAGTCAAGCTTAAGCTGAAGGTTGCTCTACAGGTTTACTGTCTGCAACTTCAGATTCAGGAGACTTGCCAGTTTTACGCTTGTATTTCTCTTCCCAGTAAGTAGCACCTTTAATGCCTAGTTTTACAGGGTTGAATGTGTACTCAGTCACACCTTGTTTCTGCTGTTCTTCGTAGTCTGCTAAAGCCTTAAGCGCAGGCTTAGACATGAAGAATATGATCAGAATACCAACGATGTTTAACCATGCCATCAAGCCAACACCCACATCACCCATTGCCCATGCAAGGTTTGCTGTTTTAACGGTGCCATAGAAAACGGCACTAATAAGAACAAGCTTAAGTACGAACATCATGCCAGGGATCTTGATGGTACGACGTAGGTAAGCAATATTCGTTTCTGCGATGTAGTAGTAAGCAAGAATCGTTGTAAATGCGAAGAAGAACAGAGCAAATGCGATGAACGGCTTACCAATGCCTGGCAGTGCACTTTCAATAGCAAGCTGTGTAAATACGGGACCATTCGCACCGATGTTTGCTGCTAGGTTCTGAACAAGGAAGACACCTTCAGCGCCGCCGTGAACGTTGTAAGCACCAGTGATGATGATCATGAACGCTGTAGCAGAACATACTAGAAGAGTATCAATGTAGATAGAGAACGCTTGAACCAAACCTTGCTGAGCTGGGTGATCAACACTTGCCGCAGCTGCCGCGTGAGGACCAGTACCTTGACCCGCTTCGTTTGAGTAAACACCACGTTTAACACCCCAACCGATTGCAGCACCAAAGCCTGCCATAGGAGTGAATGCATCACCCAGAATCATTCCGAAAACAACAGGAACTTGGCTGATGTTTAGTAGGATGATAACGAATGCGATGATGATGTAAGCCAACGCCATGAATGGAACGACAATTTGTGTGAAGTTCGCGATACGTTTAACACCACCAAAGA
>NZ_JBFRSN010000295.1:0-2479 GCF_041473595.1 Vibrio sp. 10N.222.46.A1 | reverse complement strand
ACAGGAATAATACTTAATCAATACTAATATTATTTAACTAGACTCTGTGGGATAACTCCTCATTAACCTACCGATTATTAAAGATTTTTTGTATGAGTAAATAGAGAGGTCAATCATGGAAGTTGATTCTGAACTCGCGTTAGACATTCATGTTCTTACCCGCAATAATTCATACTATAGGGTGATAAAAGACCTACTTGCGGTATCTATTCCTAGTGCGCAAATCTCTCACTCCCAATGCTTTATGCAAGTACCGAAACTCGAACCTGAAACGGTTGTTTTATTTGATATTCAAACAATGCCATGCCCCAAAAGATACGGATTTATCCTACATGAAAGAAATGAATTTTGGTTAGCTGTCAATGTGAATGACAATACATCTACAGTATGGCTAGAAAAAGGTTTTTCGGGGCAAGTAGATCAGCACTTTGAGTTTATATCGAAAGCAATTTTATCTGTTTATCAAGAAGAGATATGGTTTCCAAGGTCAGTGTTAAATAAACTGGTTTCTTCTTATCAAAGCAATGAAACCAACTATGAATCAGCCTGTGAAAATATAGTTAATTATAAAGAGTTAACAAAAAAAGAAAGGGATACTTGCTCATTGATACTAAAAGGGCTGTCGAACTCTCAGATAGCATCTCAGCAACACGTCAGTATCAACACAGTGAAGACTCACTCATCAAACTTACTTCGTAAATTAAACTTACGATCCAGGTATGAACTTCTTGCTCAGGTAAAAAGCTTTAATTAGATTCGATATATAGCAAGGTCACAAGAAAATAGTAAGATCACAAGAAAATTGGAATATAACAAAACTCATTCTAAACTCACCCTATGTAAGCGATATTTTTCACTCTATGTGATGAGGTTTGGCACTTTGTTCCCTCGTAACCTTTAAAAGTGATGCACGGGTATGCATCTTAACTAACGAGGGATTGAACGATGAAAAAGTTACTTCTTGCTACCGCTGTAGCAGCCGCTTCACTTTCTTTTGGCGCTTCTGCGGTTCAGTTTAATAATGCTGTGGACTTTACAACACTGAGCAAAACGGACCAAAAGACGATTCGAATCGAAGGTCGAGTTCCAAAACGCTGTCTATTGCGAATCGGTAAAAAAGACGTGAAGAATAACGTTCTACGTAAAGCGAACAAAGTTCATACTGATTCGTGGAGCAATGGCTTCAACAACAAGAAAGTTTTAGTAGGTAACTTACGTGCTTGGTGTAATTACGGTGCTGATTTGGAATTTTCAGTTACAGCTTACCAATTAAACGGTGTAACCAAGCACAATATGGGTGAAAAAATTAACTATAAAGTAAGAATTGGTTCAGACATGGTGGCGAACACTGAAAACGACCATGCCATAGAAGTAACGGCACCACCAATTCCATCATTGGGCGAACACTTGGTGAACAAAATCAACAAGCATCCCATTTATGTGAAACCTGAAGATTCAGGATTTGCACGAGCAGGTAAATATAAAGGTAAAATCAAAGTGAGTCTTGCAGCAGCAGGTCCAGCAAGCTAATCACCGAACAACACTTTATGGACATTGTCTTATAGACAAACAAAACTTGGCTCGGTTATCGAGCCAAGTTATTTTATGGAGAAATATCTATGGTTAGGATTACCACTCTTCTATCTTCTTTGTTGTTTAGTTCTATTCTTTTCGCATACGAGGTAAGCCCCATCTATTTAGAACTTGATGATGTGGGCCGGAATTCTCAAGGTTTGTATAAAGTGACTAATGTTGAAGAAGAGCCGATTCTCCTAGAAGTAAACGTCTATCAAACTGATTTTTCTACTGGTGAAGAAATCTTAACCCCGTCAGAAGATGAATTTCTCATCCTACCACCTCAAGCAAAAATTGACGGCCAAAAGTCTCAGACTTTCCGCGTACGTTACATGCCAACAGGGCCAATAAAACAAACCGACACCTACCGTATTGTCTTTACGCAAATTGAGCTAGAAAATCAGATTGAGGAAAATGACGACAGTTCTATTTCCATGTTACTAGAGTTTGCAACTTTGGTTTTTGTATCTCCCACATCCAGTAAATCAATTCCAACCACTACACTTCAAAACCGCCAAGTTACTATCCGAAACGATGGTAAGCGAGTACTGAACATGAATGGTATGGAGTTTAATTTCTCTGGCGATAAAACAAACAAAACGGTCGATTGGGAAGTCCTAAGCAAAAAAACAAGCGCTTACTTGATGCCAGGAACGACCGTCAAATACACCTTACCAAGTGAACTGGGACAGCCAGAGAAAGTTTCTGTTAAAACAATAGACTAATGATGCTTTCATGAAGAGTCTCATTTTATACCTCACTCTAATAATGACTATACCAGCCGCGTTCGCTCAAAGTTGGTTATTCCCATTTCCTGTCACTTGGGGTGAAAACACAATCGGTGAAGTAAATGCATACTCTGACGGTATAAGTGTTGGATCTGTCAACGTAGATCAGATAGCTC
>NZ_JBFRSN010000294.1:0-6068 GCF_041473595.1 Vibrio sp. 10N.222.46.A1 | reverse complement strand
CGGCTCTGTTGGTGTTTGCCGACATCGAACAAGCCAGTAAAGCGGTTACTACGCTATCAAAAACACCCGTTGCTGCGGTTGAATTGATGGATGGTAGAGCGCTGCGTTCAGTGGCTGATAAACCGGGTATGCCTGCATTTATGCCAAGCTTGGACTTAGAAGCCGCGGCTATTTTGGTTGAATCACACGCCAGCTCCCAGCCGGACTTAGATTTACAATGTAAATCAATTTTGGACGCATTGACTGAATACACGATTGTTGAATCGGTGCCTTTCACTTCCGATCCAAAGACAGTCACAACTCTGTGGGGCATTCGAAAAGGCATGTTCCCTGCGGTTGGAGCCGTTCGTGAAGTCGGTACAACCGTTATCATCGAAGACGTGGCTTTCCCTGTCGAAAACCTCGCTAACGGCATTCGAGAGCTGCAAGAGCTGTTCGATAAATACGACTACAGCGAAGCGATCATTTTCGGCCATGCCCTCGAAGGCAACCTGCATTTTGTGTTTACTCAAGGCTTCGACAGCCAAACAGAAATCGATCGCTACGGCGGTTTCATGGATGACGTTGCCGAACTGGTCGCGGTGAAATACCAAGGTTCTCTGAAAGCAGAACATGGCACTGGCCGTAATATGGCACCTTATGTCGAATTGGAATGGGGTAAAGATGGCTACGCCTTGATGCAACAGATCAAAGCCTTGTTTGATCCAGAAAGACTGCTCAACCCCGGCGTTATTATTAACGACAATCCAAATTCACACATCACGAATTTGAAGCCAATGCCTGCTGCCGACGACCTTGTCGACCGCTGTATCGAGTGTGGCTTCTGTGAGCCTGTTTGTCCGTCTCGTACCTTAACTCTATCGCCACGCCAACGTATCGTGCTGTACCGCGAGTTACAACGCCGACGTGCCGCAGGTGAAGAGATGGAAGCAAGCGAACTAGAGAAAACCTTCGAATACCAAGGCATTGATACCTGCGCCGCAACAGGCCTGTGTGCCGAGCGTTGCCCAGTGGGAATCAACACCGGCGATTTGATCAAGAAGCTTCGTATTGCCAAGTACGAGAAATTTACGCCAATCGCTAAGTGGACAGCGGATCATTTCTCGACCACCACCAAGCTGACCAAAGCCGGCCTCAAAACCAACCAAGTGGCGAGTAAAGTATTAGGCGCAAACACAGTCGGCAAGCTAACCAACGGCCTGCGCTCAATAACTAAAGGCGCGACACCTGTTTGGATGCCTGAGATGCCGCAATCCAATAGTCACTCGCTAGTCTCATCACCCGTGACGGCAGAATCCTCAAGCAATCATAAGAAGGTGGTTTACCTCCCTTCGTGTGCCAGTCGAACCATGGGACAGCAAAGCGATGCGGGCGATCAACGCCCTCTAACTGAAGTGACCATGTCTTTGCTTAACAAAGCCGGATTTGAGGTTATTCTTCCGAAGAAGCTAGACGACCAATGTTGTGGCATGCCTTACGACAGCAAAGGGATGACCGATTTAGCCCAATCTAAAGCGCAACAGCTCGAAGAAGTGTTGTGGCAAGCCAGTCGTCAGGGTGAATACCCAGTATTAATGGACACCAGCCCATGTGCTAAACGCAGTATTGAACAGTTCACCAAGCCACTAGAAGTGCTAGAGCCGACAGGGTTTGTGAATCAATACTTGCTTGAGCACCTGACACTTGAGCCGCTGCAAGAAACCGTGATGCTGCATGTGACGTGTAGTTCTCGTCGAATGGGTTTGGAAGGCGCGATGTTGAGCCTTGCTAAAGCCTGTACCGAAGAGGTCATCGTTCCTGAGCATATTCAATGCTGTGGTTGGGCGGGTGATAAAGGTTTTACCACGCCAGAGCTGAATGAGGCGGCAGTGCATCCACTCAAAGAACAAGTGCCGAGCAACTGTACTCGTGGATTCAGCAACAGCCGAACCTGTGAGATCGGTTTGTCACATCACAGTGGCATTCCGTATCAATCCATCTTGTACTTAGTGGACGAAGTGGCGCAGTAGCTTCACTCTTAGTACAGAGCAATTTGCTCTAACTTAAAACAAAAATGGCAGCCCAATCAGGCTGCCATTTCTTTATTCGTTTATTCGAAAGATGCTACTTAACTGGGTGATGATGAGTTAACCGTTATTAAACTAGATATTACAAAGCTAAGCGCATCAGCTCTTCTGGCGAGTAGTGTTCTGCTTCTGCGCCTTTGGCGATTAAGTCGATCACTTGGAACTCGCTCATGTCACCAAACTCTTTGGTTAAGTAATCACGAAACGCTTTCTCATTCGGCCACTTACCTCGCACGATATAGCCCTCTTCTTTGTCAAAATCTTCTGTTTCAAAGAATGAAAAATCGGTCATACCAATATTGTGGCAATACAAAACGAGATACATAATTATTCCTCAAAAATGGGGTTACTAATAAAAACTCACAGGGAGATAGAAATCAAGCTCAAACACTTCATCACTGTTGAGAAAATGATTCTGATGATAATGCACATACGCAGGAGTAGAGCGCTGTTTAAAGCCAGACGTAGGTAGCCACTTTTCTAACACCATACTGATCTGTGGTAGCAGCTCACCATAACGGCCATTCAGTCGGAATACCGCGTGTAAACCACCCGGAATCACCATCTGGTTCACGACACTGCGATACTTAATCGGCTCATCAATCGCGATACACGCCACATAGCGACACTGATCCATTTCAACCCAAGCAGGGTTTGAGTGATGCAAACCAAATTGGCTCGAAAAGTCGCGCTGTTCTGAGTTCGCCCACGCTTTCAATATCAGCCACGCGTTGCGAATGGAACGGTTATAACCCGTATGTCGAACATAAGCCGCCATGCGCTCTGGTGTTTCAACGATCTTAGGTTCGGGTAACACTCTCTGCGCCACGTTCAAATAACCCGCCGCTACTTCGGGATCTTTCAAATAGGGTTTTTCTGCTATCTGTAAGTCGTGTTTACGCCATTCTCCGGGCGACATGTTAAAGGTCGCTTTGAATGCTCGGCTGAAAGATGACACCGAACTAAAGCCACATTTGCTAGCAATCTCTACCACTGACGACGTGGTATCGAACATCAATTGATTGGCCGCATACTCCATTCGAGTGCGTCGAATGTACTGATGTAGCGACTCCCCAACCACGCTTTTAAAGGTGCGGTGGAAGTGTTGTTCTGAATAAGCCGCAATCTCGGAGAGCGCTTTTGCCGACAAAGGCTGACTGATGTCTTGATGAATATGGAACAGAACATCATTGATTCGGGATAAGTGTTGTCGTGACATCGTTTAAATAGCATAAATGGACATGTTTAAGAGCATAAACGGACACGCTAGTTTTTACAATTGCCGTGTAATATCAAGCGATAGAATAAAAACGAAAAACGACGAGACACAACACATGGAAATCGCACAGTCATTACAACAGATTCAATCTTCATACATTCGAGAGATCCTCGCAGCCGCAAGCGATCCAAATGTCATCTCATTGGCCGGTGGTTTACCGGACGAGAAAACATTCCCTATCGATTTAATGAAGCCAACGCTAGAAAACTTAGCGAACATGCCTGAAGTTTTCCAATACGGTTCTACTGCGGGTTACGGCCCGTTGCTTGATCACCTTACGCAAAGCTACCAATTGCCAGAGACTCACACAGCAATGATCTGTACCGGTTCTCAGCAAGGTTTGGATTTGATTGCACGAGCGTATGTTGATCCGAATGATGTGGTTGTGATGGAAGCGCCAAGCTACTTGGGTGCGATGCAAGTGTTTGGCTTAGTTCAAGCAAACATTGCGACCGTGTCTCAAACTGAATTTGGCCCGAACCTAGACGAACTGGAAACGTGCTTTGCAGAGCAATCACCGAAAATGTTCTACGCCGTGCCAGATTTTCACAACCCAACAGGTGTATGTTGGGCAACAGAAACTCGTCAAAAAGTGGCTGAACTGTGTATTAAATACAACGTGGCATTCATTGAAGATGCGCCTTACCGCGAGCTACGCTTTACAGGCACTGAGCTGCCAATGGTTTCTTCGTTCTGCCCTGATAACTCTATCGTTCTTCGTTCATTCTCTAAGATTGCATCGCCAGGTCTACGTATTGGCGCGGTAACAGGTAAACGCAGCTACCTTGAGCCACTAATCAAAGTGAAGCAAGGCGCGGACTTACACTCAAGTGTACCAATGCAAGCGCTGCTTGTTGGTCTTCTAAAACATGAAGATTTCAACCTGCACATGGAAAATATTCGTACCCTTTACAAGTCTCGTTATGAAGTGCTGTTTTCAGAGCTAGAAAAACAGCTGCCTACTGACTGTGTATTAAAATCCGTTGATGGCGGAATGTTCATTTGGGTTGAAATCCCAGAGTGCGATACCTTCGAATTAGCTAAGACTCTGCTATCGAATGGCGTAGCGGTAGTACCAAGCCCAGTATTCTATCCAAAGGCTGATGAAGCTAAAGCTGCACTGCGCTTAAACTTCACCAACGCCAACCCAGAAGAATTAACAGAAGCGGTAAAACGCTTAGCGGAAGTACTTAACCAAGCGTAATCGCTGATTAAGTCAGACAGATTCAATACCAAGGCCCTGCTGTTTTTACAGCAGGGCCTTTTGGTTTGGGAATACGTTGTTGTAATTCGAACCTGATAAAACAGTTTCATTGAACTTCCTAGCCCATAAACCACACAAATAGAAATGATAAATAGCCCTATTTTTGGTTGGTTTTTGTCCATCCTTGGCTTGGTTATACTGCGGCGGATTTTAATAAGCCAATATGGGCAAACCTGAGTGAATTAAACTCAGTCTGTATCATAAAAGGCAACGCTCTGGATTTACGTTCCAGCTCGCAGAAAGGAAAAACCATGTCTCAATATGTTGTATGTGCTCTGTATAAATTCGTAGCACTTGATGATTACCAAGAAATTCGCCAGCCACTCACTGACGTGTTAGAAGCCAACCAAATCCGCGGTACTTTGCTACTTGCGAGTGAAGGTATCAACGGCACCGTTGCAGGTAAGCGCGAATCTATCGACGCTCTTCTTAAATGGTTCAAACAAGATTCTCGTTTGGCTGATGTTGTTTACAAGGAGTCGTTCAACGAAGAACAACCATTCAACCGCACCAAGGTTAAGCTCAAGAAAGAGATCGTAACCATGGGCGTTGAGGGTATCGACCCACGCCACGTTGTCGGCACTTACGTGAAACCAAACGAATGGAACGCATTGATCTCTGATCCTGATGTGATTCTGGTTGATACTCGTAACGATTACGAAGTCGATATCGGTACATTCAAAAATGCTGTAAACCCAAACACAGAAACCTTCCGTGAATTCCCTCAATACGTTGAAGAAAATCTCGATCCTAAGAAACACAAAAAAGTCGCGATGTTCTGTACTGGCGGTATTCGTTGCGAAAAATCAACAGCCTACATGAAAGAACAAGGCTTTGATGAGGTTTACCACCTTGAAGGCGGCATTCTTAAGTACCTAGAAGAAGTACCAGAAGAAGAGAGCATGTGGGAAGGCGACTGCTACGTATTTGACGGTCGTGTTGCAGTAAACCACCAGCTAGAAAAGAGCGGTTACGATGTGTGTAACGCGTGTCGTTTGCCAATCACTGACGAAGACAAAGCCTCTGAACACTTCGAGAAAGGCGTAAGCTGCCCTAAGTGTATTGATAAGCACAGCGACGAGCAGAAAGCCCGTTTCCGCGAACGTGAAAAGCAAGTTCAACTGTCGAATGCCCGTGGCGAAACCCACGTAGGCGGCGATGCTGCTCACCTTATCGAGCAACGCAAAAAAGAGAAGCTTGCACACAAAGAGCAGCAACGCTCTGGTAAGAAAGCGAAGTAATCCTTCTGCTTTCAACACGCATAGTTCCAAACATATAACTATAAATAGTTAGCTATATACATACAAAAGGGCGCAAGTTCGAAGATGATTCCTCGAGTTTGTGCCCTTTTTTGATCGCTTTACGGCTTTGTGTTTTGAACCACATTTCTTTCGATAAATTGCTTCTATACTGTCAGGGCGTGTTGACCTTCCGCGGTTGGATTTTGTTCGAGATAAAA
>NZ_JBFRSN010000293.1:0-1923 GCF_041473595.1 Vibrio sp. 10N.222.46.A1 | reverse complement strand
TTTCCAAGGCGCCTTCATAACGTTTGTGACTTACTCGGCGGGTAATCAAGGATTCTTGGTAACGCTAGCTGTTTTGTCTTTGGTATTGCTCAAGATGAAATTTTCCAAAGCTAAGCTCGTCAGCTTTGGAAAATTTCATCTTGAGCAATACCAAAGACAAAACAGCTAGCGTTACCAAGAATCCTTGATTACCCGCCGAGTAAGTCACAAACGTTATGAAGGCGCCTTGGAAAGGCGAAACCGCAGCCCCAAGGTCAAAATTAGATCCAAAGATCAAAAACGGTACGAGAGAAGACAAACTTAAAACGAGCAGTAATAAGCCTTTGGATTTGTTAGAGAACGGAGATGTCATGACTAAAATCTTTTGGATAAAGTGGATGGATGCTAGCGCAGCTTAGCACTGCCAATATCAATTTTATGTCAAAACGGTCATTAAGCCGTCATGGTCTAACAATGTTCGATTGATGAACCTCTTGAGTATTGATTCGGTGAACAGCCACGCCAGCATCAACAATGTTCGACATCCACTTATGTTCATAGAGCAACAAAGACCACTCAAACCAGCTGATTCAAAGGTCTTATCCCACTAAAGACTGCCGGACACGTTCTGCTGATAAAGTGAACACTTACCCGACTATAAGGCCGGAATCTGAAAAACTTTGCTGTCAGTCCTTTAAATCCACTATTGAAAGGATTACCATCTGGTCTGCTTTCAAAGCAAAATAGATTATTAATTTTTATTCTCAGGGCGGGGCGAAATTCCCCACCGGCGGTATGTCCTTAGCAAAATCTAAAGATAAGCCCGCGAGCGCTCGATTCGTCGAGGTCAGCAGATCTGGTGAGATGCCAGAGCCGACGGTCATAGTCCGGATGAGAGAGAATGAAAACACACTCGTTTAACTTGGAAAGGTGTACCTATTTATTAGGTTCATGCCTCCAACTTAGACGGGTGCATTTCGTTTTGGATAAAACCATAATGAGCTAATACCAATCACAGTAAATAAATGATCAGAGATAGCGCAGGAAAAACGCTTGAGAACAAGGCAAAATTTTTCGATAAGTAGTTATTCTACAGTCAAAAATTTTAACGCCGTTATCAAGGGTTTTAACCAGCTAGAATGACCAGTTGTTTACTACGATTGGTACAAGTCGACTTGTAATGAGTCTGCTTTGTTGTGCTCGGTTGAGATCCCTCATACAGCCCTGATTCTGGTGATATTTTAGGAGTTTAACCATGAATCAGTCTTCACTACTTGCCGAATTTGGCGAACCAATCACTCGCGTTGAAAACGCACTGCAAGCTCTGCGCGAAGGTCGTGGCGTGCTTCTACTTGACGATGAAGATCGTGAGAACGAAGGCGACATCATCTACTCAGTAGAACACCTAACGAATGCTCAAATGGCGCTTATGATCCGAGAATGCAGCGGTATTGTGTGCTTATGCTTAACAGACGAGCAAGCAAACCAACTCGAACTTCCACCTATGGTTGTTGATAACAACAGCGCAAACCAAACTGCGTTTACCGTTACTATCGAAGCAAAAGTCGGCGTAACAACAGGTGTTTCTGCCGCTGACCGTGTAACAACGATCAAGACAGCTGCAAACCCAACGGCTAAACCTACTGACCTAGCTCGCCCTGGCCACGTATTCCCATTACGTGCGCGTAAAGGTGGTGTACTGGCTCGCCGCGGTCACACAGAAGGTACTGTGGATCTAATGCAAATGGCAGGTCTTCAATCGGCAGGTGTACTGTGTGAAGTTACCAACCCAGACGGCACGATGGCAAAAGCGCCAGAGATCGTTGCTTTCGGTAAAATGCACAACATGCCTGTACTGACCATTGAAGATATGGTGATGTACCGCACTGAGTTCGACCTAAAACTGGCTTAATGTTTAATATTTAATGCTTAATGCTTAATGCT
>NZ_JBFRSN010000292.1:0-562 GCF_041473595.1 Vibrio sp. 10N.222.46.A1 | reverse complement strand
AGCTAAGCTCGTCAGCCTTTGTCTGCAGCTCGGCTTGTTGTTGGTTCTCAGCTTTGCAGCAAAAACTTTCTTAAAGCATTCTACAGAAAGCCCGCGTCCTTATTCTGAGTATTTGGTGACGCAAGAAGTCGTTGAAATGCCAGAGCTGTTTTACGAACTGCCATTGCTAGAAAAGAACGCAGCGATTGCATCTGTGCAAGACAAGGTGAGTGAGTGGCGAACACGTCATTGGCTAGGTGAGACTGACTATTCTTTCCCATCTGGGCACATGATTTTCGTTGGCGTGTGTCTGGCGTTCTTTGGCGGCTTGTTCCTAGAAGCGAAACGTTTTTACTTAGTCGGCGGTTTGCTAGTTTGGGCTGGTGGCGTTGCTTATAGTCGTGTTTGGCTTGGTATGCACCGCCCTGAAGACTTAGCTGCGTCTATCGCCTTTGCCGGTTTGATTTACCTATTGGTGCCACTGATTCCGACGCAAAGAATAGAACTTTTGTTACCGATGTTTCTAAGAGATCGCAAATGAGTAATAAACTTGCCTAGAAGAGCTCTGGTGGGGCTTTTGAAA
>NZ_JBFRSN010000291.1:0-5244 GCF_041473595.1 Vibrio sp. 10N.222.46.A1 | reverse complement strand
AAGAGATCCTTAAGCGTTACGATCTAACTCTTGATGCTCAACAAATTACTTCGGACAAAATTGCCAACTTTGAAGCCATTGAGCACAAAGGGGATGTTATTCCAGAAACCTATGCACTCTTACAGCAACAGTATCAGTTGAAAAAGATAGGCATCGGCACTGGTGCTCAAGCCAAGCATGCAAGGGCGATTTTAAAGACGACCGATATCCCATCAATGATACGTACGATTGTGACTTCAGATGACGTAGAAAATCACAAACCTAACCCGGATACTTTTCTGAAAGTCGCTAGCCAGTTAGAGCTTGAACCGAGCGATTGTGTGGTGTTTGAAGATACGATTATAGGCCAGCACGCAGCGACATCGGCAGGCATGGATTGCTACATGGTTGAAAACGGGCAGATAACTAAATTTGTTCCAGCGAATGGTTTGGAAGTGGGTAGCGGACCTGAGCTCTGAAACTAAGCTGCGTTCAATCAGATCGCGCATTAATGAATCAGGCCGAAATATTCGTTTAGAAGTCGACGGTGGTGTGAAAGTTAACAACATAAAAGAGATTGCTGAAGCGGGTGCCGATATGTTCGTTGCGGGCTCTGCTATTTTTGATAGTGAAGATTATCAACAAGCTATCGATTCAATGCGAGCGGAGTTAGCTCAATTGAATTAAGTCGAGTATCGACTGCTGTATAAAGGCTCGAAGTATTCTGTAGATCAGGCTTCGGGCTTTTTTGTATCTAATAGATGTTGATTTAATGGAAAACTACGTGGAGTCAGGGGAGGTTGCGTTGTTGGAGTTCTCTTCAGTTATAGATTTTTCATTGTGTAATAAAACTACAGTTATTATTGACTTTGGTCACATAACGGCGCAAAATTTACCTTAGATCACACAACGATGAGAACACAGTATGAACGCTACAGTAATCACAAATGAAAACAACGCATCACTAGCAAAACCTTCAGTAATGAATGAAGTTCTATTTTTTGCTAAGTCTACCGTTATCATGGGTGCAATTATCCTACTTGTTGCTTCTGCTTGGGTTTAATTTCTTAAATAACCCGCGTTAAGTGTGATCAGTGGTGGTGATTAGCCACTCACTGATTCAAACTAACGTCAGAAGCACTAAATTTATTTACCTTCCCCATTCCACCTTCCCTTTCTCCACCCTGACTTTTAGGCCAATCAGGCCGACTTTCTAGTCATCGACTTAGTTACTGAATCAAGTGATTGACTAAACCAAGTTACCTATCTAAACCAACAGTTTAAACACGATGCTTTAAACTAGACCAGTACAAAACCATCATTAATACATACGCTAATGCGGGCGCAATATAACTCGTACTCAGCGAAAGCTCATCAATCAAACTCGCCTGTACGAATGGTAAAACAACCCCTCCAATTGAACACATAATGAGAATTGCTGCCCCTTGTGAGTTTTGCTTACCTGATGCATGTAGCGCTTGTGCGTAAATGATAGGGTAGAGTGCTGAATTACATAACCCTACGACAAGCATCAAATAGCCAATCCAAACATAATTTTGATAGACCGCAACGGCACTAATCAAAGCTGCAATAACGCAAGACAGTGAGAAGAGATAGTGCTTGTTTACAGTGTTTCCAAACTTGGCGAATAACACTCTTCCAACAAACATTAATACCCAATAAAGAGCGATGATCTGTGTTGCGAAGACCAAACCAAGGTCGCCATATTGCTGGTCGGCAAGATACACAATAGTAAAAGTACCAAAACTGACCTCTACACCGATGTACAGCAACAGTACCAACGCTAATTTCATAAACTGCTGATTTTTAATTAGAAGCCTTAACCCTCGCCAAAAGCCAGTCATCTGTTTTGGTTTGATATCTGGAAGCGTCATTTTGCTAAAAAATACCAGTAAGCCGAAAAAGAACAGGGCGATGAATAAGAACAGATACGAAACTTGATGGGCGGTGTTGTCGACGTTAAAACTTGTAGCCACGAGAATGACAGCGGTAAGCACTAGCGGACCAAGCACAGTGCCAACGGAGTTAGATGCTGTTGCCACACTTTGACGTATAACACTCTTATCGGGTGTCGAGAGAAGTGATACGTAAGGTGAACTCACTACTTGAATTGCTGACACACCTGAGGCCATCAATAAGATCCCAATGAGTGTTGGAACAAGCTCTTCTCCTCGCACTAAATATGCCATGGCTAGACAGCCCAGAAGGCACCATATCAAGCAGAACTTCAGCGTAGTTCTATAGCCAATTTTTGCCATGACAAATGACGTTGGAAGCGACACCGTAATTCGGGTGATAAAGAAGGCCATGGGAAATAGCATCGCCATTTTATAGTCGAGAGAGAAAGCTTCTTTGTAATGTGGAATTAGCGAGTTACTTGAAACGGTAATTAAACCCCAGATAAAAAATATCAGAGACAGTAAGACCAGTGGGGCATCTTTTAACGGGAATACTCTCATAGTGATTCCTTATTGATAGCGATAAAAAAAGCAGAAGATGATCTTCTGCTTTTCGATTGAGACTTTACGGTGTATTGCCTATTAAGCTGTTAATCACGAACGAAATTGATGTGATGAACATGAATGTTGTATTTCTCAATAATCACTTTGGTCGCATGCATACTTTTGATTCGTTGCTCAGAATCTAAAGCAGCAGCCATTGCTGACTCGTTCTCGTAACTGTGCTGCATCATCAGCAGTAGGTTTTTATGGCTTTCAGCTTCAATCGCTTCAGGCTTATTCAGCGTTAACCCTTGGTTGTTCGGGAATGTGCGAATAATAGGCGCGACTTCGTTTTCCATGTATTGGTAGAAGTCTTGCTTTTGTTCTTCAGTTAAATCGGCTTCAAAAAAAGCGGTGCGAAAAATTGTCATGGTCGTTTCCTTACAGTTCAAAGCCAGATTGGTTAGCGATAGATTTCAACGTTGCTTTTGCTTGTTTGATATCTTCGAACCAGTTGTCATTTTGAGCCCACATTTCAATCACTAATGGCGCGCTGTAATCAATTTCAGCGAGTGTTTTGAAAATAGCTGGGAAGTCGACTTGGCCTTCACCAATCACCAGATCTCTGAACTGACCTTTACAGGTCTCTGAAACTCGTAGCGTGTCTTTAAGGTGGACTTGTACTAGGTGATCACGGCTTAGCTTTAGTTCGGTACACACGTCGTAGTTCCAACCAGAAATATTACCGACATCTGGGTAAGCCATGAAGTAAGGTGATGGGATCTCGCGCTTAAGCACTTCAAACTTACTTAATGAATTGAGGTACGGAGTATCCATGATCTCTACACCTAACATGATGCCTGCACGTTCTGCCATTTTGGTGGCTTGTTGCATGCCTTCAATGAAGCGAGCGTGAGTTTCAGCCGATTGCGGTTCGTAATACACATCGTAGCCCGCCATTTGAATACAGCGAATGCCAAGCTTGTAAGCCAATGAAATCGCTTTTTCCATGATGATCAGCGATTCAGTGCGGATACCGTCATCCATTGAGCCAAATGGGAACTTACGGTGCGCGCTCAAACACATCGATTGGAATGGCATTTGATGCTTTTCACATAGGCGGCGAAGTTCATAAATCTCTTCGTCTGACCAATCTAAACGAGCACGTCGCTCGTCGGTCTCATCGACTGAAATTTCTACAAAGTCGAAGCCAGCTTCTTTGGCGTGAACCAAACGCTCTACCCATGTAAGGGTGGTTGGCATCGCTTTTTCGTAAATACCTAATCTGAATTTGTTTTTAGAATCAAACATTCTTTTTCCTTAAAAGAGTTGTTGTTCTATACGCGTTGTTATGTCTTGAATTCTGCTAGCAATTTCTTCGTAGCCGAGAGCTTTCATTTTTGGCGTAAGCGAAGAGACGCTAACCGCGTATACAGGAGAATTGTTCTTGTCAAAAATAGGGACAGCAACACAAGAAATACCTGCTTCGTTCTCTTCATCATCGAGCGCATAACCACGGCTCTTAATTTTATCGAGAACACCAAAAAATTGAGACTTGTCGAGAATCGTGTTTTCAGTTAACGGCTTCATTGTGCTGACATTGCGTTTCCAATAGGTTTCTCGAACGCTGTCAGAGCTAAATGCTAAGTAACATTTTCCTGCCGCTGAGCAATACATTGGAGAATGCAGCCCTACGTAGGTTCGAGTTCTAAAGGAAGAATTAACGGGTTCAAACTTGTCTTTAAAAATGATGTTGTCAGCATCAAAAGAGAGGAAGTTAACCGTTTCATTCACATCGTCGAGTAGCTCAGATAGGTATGGCTTAACGGTGCCAGTGACATCAGAGTTGATAGCAGCGTGTCCAAGCTGAACCAACTTCATTGTTAAGCGATATTCTTTACCTGAACACATTTGAGCAACATAACCAGAGTCTTCAAATGTTGCTAAAATACGGTGGACTGATGACTTGTTGAAGCCAGTCCCTTCAGACACTTTTTGTAACGAAACGCCATTAGGATAATTCCCAAGGAATTCCAATACGGTCAGTGCTTTAGACAACGATTTAATTTGCTCACTCATATATGTGCTACCAGTGTTTACCTATTTCAGTATGGAAGTTTTCTGCGATGTCACGTCCATTGCTACCAGCTAACGCTCGGCCAGCAATAAACGATTTCGCAGACAGATTCTTAAACAAATGCAGATCGTCAGGAACAATACCACCAGTAATGGATAGTTCAATTCCAATATCCGATAATTTCTGCATTTTTATCAAATCTTCTTCGGTCCAGCTCACACCAGCAAGTTCCGCATCACGAGAACGGTGATAAATTGCTTGTTTAATGCCCATGTCGACCCAAGCTTGCGCATCTTCCATTGTCCAGTGTCCATACAGCTCAATTTGCACTTCGCCGTCGAATTCATCCGTTACTTTCTTCGCTGAACGAATAGTTTCGATGTGTGCTGCTGCACTTACTGTTACCCAGTTAGCGCCGGCACCCATCGCTAGACGCGTTAAAATGGCGCTGGCATCGGTGATTTTCATGTCACAGACAATGACGTGATTTGGGTATTTTTCTCGTAGGATTCTTACGCTATCTACGCCGTGGGCGAAGGCTAAAATCGTCCCGATTTCAATCACATCTAACTTATCTGCAACATGCTCTATTGAGGCTAATGCCGTGTCGATATCTGTGGCATCAAGAGCCATTTGTAACAAGGGCTTAGGCATCTATTTCATCCTCAAATTGTTTAAACAACTGCACCAGTCTTTGATAGTGCTTATATTTCTTTTGGTATATGT
>NZ_JBFRSN010000290.1:0-8232 GCF_041473595.1 Vibrio sp. 10N.222.46.A1 | reverse complement strand
TATCTCGTATCTCGTATCATTGAAAACATACAAAAAAGGCTTGGTCAGTGACCAAGCCTTTTTAATATCGTTCAGTTAACTTCTATCTCATTAGATAAAATCCAGCTGATTACCAACCCGTGATTTCACGTAGGCCTTTACCGATGTCAGCAAGAGACTTAACAGTCTTAACGCCTGCTGCTTCCAGTGCTGCGAATTTATCTTCAGCAGTACCTTTACCGCCAGAGATGATTGCGCCTGCGTGGCCCATACGTTTACCCGGAGGAGCCGTAACACCAGCGATGTAAGATACAACTGGCTTAGTTACGTTTGCTTTGATGAACTCAGCCGCTTCTTCTTCCGCAGTACCACCGATCTCACCAATCATTACGATTGCTTCAGTCTCTGGGTCTTCTTGGAAAAGTTTTAGGATATCAATGAAGTTTGAACCTGGAATAGGGTCACCACCGATACCAACACATGTAGACTGACCAAAGCCTTCATCTGTTGTTTGCTTAACTGCTTCGTACGTCAGAGTTCCTGAACGAGATACGATACCTACTTTACCCTTCTTGTGGATATGGCCAGGCATGATACCAATCTTACACTCGTCCGGAGTGATAAGACCTGGACAGTTAGGACCGATCATGCGAACGCCAGTTTCTTCTAGCTTCACTTTAACATCGATCATATCTATAGTAGGGATACCTTCAGTGATTGTTACGATCAGTTCGATACCTGCATCAATCGCTTCTAGGATTGCATCTTTACAGAAAGGTGCTGGTACGTAGATAACTGTTGCTGTTGCGCCAGTCGCTTCTACTGCTTCACGTACTGTGTTGAATACTGGAAGGCCTAGGTGAGTTTGACCACCTTTACCAGGTGAAACACCACCAACCATTTGCGTACCGTATGCGATAGCTTGGTCTGAGTGGAATGTACCTTGACCGCCAGTGAAACCCTGACAGATTACTTTAGTGTCTTTGTTAATTAATACAGACATTATTTAGCCTCCGCAGCAGCAACAACTTTCTGAGCAGCATCTGTTAGAGATACAGCAGCAATGATATCAACATCAGAATTAGCAAGTACTTCGCGACCTAGGTCTGCGTTTGTACCTTCTAGACGAACAACTACTGGAACTGTTACGCCTACTTCTTTAACTGCACCGATAATACCTTCAGCGATCATGTCACAACGAACGATGCCACCGAAAATGTTTACGAGTACTGCTTTAACATTGTCATCAGAAAGGATGATCTTGAATGCTTCAGCTACACGCTCTTTTGTCGCGCCGCCGCCTACATCAAGGAAGTTTGCTGGTTTGCCGCCGTGTAGGTTTACGATATCCATCGTACCCATCGCAAGGCCTGCACCGTTAACCATACAGCCAACGTTGCCATCAAGTGCTACGTAGTTCAGTTCCCACTGAGCTGCGTGCGCTTCACGCTCGTCTTCTTGTGAAGGATCGTGCATTTCACGAAGCTTTGGCTGACGGTACATTGCGTTTGAGTCAATGTTGATCTTGCCGTCTAGACAAAGCAGGTTGCCTTCGCCGGTAATTACAAGCGGGTTGATTTCTAGTAGAGCTAGGTCGTACTGAGAGAACATTTGGCCAAGACCCATGAAGATCTTAACGAACTGTTTAATTTGATCGCCAACTAGACCAAGTTTGAACGCAAGTTCACGGCCTTGGTAAGCTTGAGGGCCCACTAGAGGATCGATCGCTGATTGGTGAATCAACTCTGGAGTTTCTTCAGCGATTTTCTCAATGTCCACGCCGCCTTCAGTTGACGCCATGAATACAATTTTGCGCGTTGCACGGTCAACAACAGCACCTAGGTAAAGTTCGTTAGCAATGTTCGATGCTTCTTCAACTAGGATCTTTGTTACAGGTTGACCATTAGCGTCTGTTTGGTAAGTCACAAGGTTTTTACCTAGCCACTTTTGTGCAAACTCTTTAACGCCTTCTTTGGTGTCATGTAGCTCTACGCCGCCCGCTTTACCGCGACCACCAGCGTGTACTTGACACTTAACGACTTTCTTGGCTGTACTGATACGACCTGCAGCTTCGAAAGCTTCTTGTGCAGTATCACATGCGAAACCTTCTGGTACAGGCAAACCGAATTCTGCAAACAGCTGTTTGGCTTGGTATTCATGCAAATTCATTTTGATATTCCGTTTATTTTCCCTTAAGGGATTATTATTTCCATAACGACACAGTTTCCTGTGGTACGTCTGTAGGGTCTTCTCAAATCAACTGCTGTCCATTTTCTAATGGCTTTACAGTTCAAGTGAAGGCCAGACGTTGAGCAGCCTAGCCTTTGAAACTTTTTACGTCTAGCTAACCGGGTTAACTAGACGTTTTAGAGATACTAAACGTCTAATAGCAGACGTGCAGGATCTTCTAGAAGCTCTTTGATGGTCACTAGGAAGCCAACTGATTCACGGCCGTCGATTAGGCGGTGATCGTAAGAAAGCGCTAGGTACATCATTGGTAAGATCTCAACCTTGCCATCAACAGCCATTGGACGATCTTGGATTTTGTGCATACCCAAAATTGCCGCTTGAGGCGGGTTGATGATTGGCGTAGACATTAGAGAGCCAAATACACCACCGTTCGTGATAGTAAAGTTACCGCCCATCAACTCATCAACAGTTAGCTTGCCGTCACGGCCTTTGATTGCTAGCTCTTTGATGCCTTTTTCAATATCTGCGAAACCTAGTGTGTCACAGTCTTTCAGTACTGGAGTCACTAAACCACGTGGCGTAGATACCGCCATGCTGATGTCGAAGTAGTTGTGGTAAACGATATCTGTACCATCGATAGAAGCGTTAACTTCTGGGAAACGCTTCAGTGCTTCTGTTACTGCTTTCACGTAGAAAGACATGAAACCAAGACGCGTATCGTGACGCTTCTCGAATTGGTCTTTGTACTGCTTACGAAGGTCCATGATTGGCTTCATGTTCACTTCGTTGAAAGTAGTCAGCATTGCAGTGCTGTTCTTCGCTTCTAGAAGACGGTTTGCAACTGTCTTACGTAGGCGAGTCATAGGCACGCGTTTTTGGCTGCGAGCCGCTGCTGGCGCTTCAACTGCTGGTGCAGATGCTGCTGCCGGAGCCGCTTTCGCTGCTGCTAGGTGTGCGTCAATGTCTTCACGAGTAATACGACCACCAACACCAGTGCCTTTAACGTCAGCTGGTTGTAGGTTGTGCTCTGCAAGAAGACGACGAACAGCAGGGCTTAGTGCATCGTTGCTTTCTTCTGTTAGCGCCGCTTTGTGGCGTTTGTCAGGAGAAGCTTCTGTATCTTCAGTGGTGTCTTTCGTTGGTTCACCAGCGACAGCACCAGGCTTAATTTTAGCCAGAAGCTGCTTAGAAAGTACCGTAGCACCCTCTTCTTCGATGATAGCTTCCAGAACACCCGCTTCAGGAGCCGGTACTTCTAGAACTACTTTATCTGTTTCGATGTCTACAATGACTTCATCACGTGCAACGGCTTCGCCTGGTTTTTTGTGCCAAGTCGCTACTGTTGCGTCAGCCACAGATTCAGGTAAATCTGGAACCAGAATTTCAATTGCCATGTCTGTATTTTCCTTTTACTTCTAGTTCTTAAGTAGGGTCAAAGCGTCGTCTACTAACGCTTTTTGTTGTTTCAAGTGTACCGACATATAGCCAACAGCTGGTGACGCTGATGCAGGACGACCTGCGTATTGAATATCAGCACCTACTGGGATAGCAGCTCGGAAATTATGTTGGCTACTGTACCAAGCACCTTGGTTTTGTGGCTCTTCTTGACACCAAACGTAATCGACTACATTTGTGTATTGTGCGATTGCAGCTCTCACGTCCTCATAAGGGAACGGGTAAAGTTGCTCAATACGTACAATAGCGACATCGTCTTGCTCGTTCTTACGTCTTTGGTCAAGCAGGTCAAAGTAAACCTTACCTGAACAGAACACGACGCGTTTTACGTTCTCAGGAGCCAGATCATCAATTTCTGCGATAGCTGGTTGGAACGTGCCTTCTGCCAAATCTTCAAGAGAAGATGTACACAAAGGGTGACGAAGCAATGACTTAGGTGACATTACAATCAGTGGACGACGCATTGGTCGAACAACCTGACGGCGAATCATGTGATAAACCTGAGCTGGCGTTGAAGGAACAACAACCTGCATGTTTTGTTCAGCACACAACTGAAGGTAACGCTCAAGACGCGCAGAAGAGTGCTCAGGGCCTTGGCCTTCATAACCGTGAGGAAGCAACATAGTTAGACCACATAGACGTGCCCACTTTTGCTCACCTGATGAAATGAATTGGTCGATAACAACTTGTGCACCGTTTGCGAAATCACCAAATTGTGCTTCCCAAAGGGTGAGACCGCTTGGCTCTGCTGTCGCATAGCCATACTCAAATGCGAGTACCGCTTCTTCAGATAACACAGAGTCAAACACTTGGAATGGCCCTTGTTTATCATGAATGTTCGCAAGAGGAACATACGTGCTTGCATCTGATTGATTGTGCAGTACTGAGTGACGGTGGAAGAACGTACCACGACCTGAATCTTGGCCAGAGATACGAATACGCTTACCGTCGTCAACAAGTGTTGCATAAGCCAGTGTTTCAGCCATACCCCAATCGACTTGTTTCTCACCATTCACCATGGCAGTTCGATCGTTGTACAGTTTATTTACTCGGCTTTGCAGCTTGTGGCTGTCTGGGTATTGGCAAAGTTTAGTACCAAGCTCTTTCAGGCGCTCGATATCAATCTTATTGTCCCACTCAATGTTCCAGTCGTGACCTAGGTAAGGAGACCAATCCACAGAGTGAAGTGCCATTGGGCGCCACTCTTTAACCACAACTTCACCGTGATCAAGTGCATCACGATATTCGTTAACCAGTTGAGTTGCCGTATCAATACCAAACTCACCGCGCTCCATTAACACATCAGCATAAAGCTTACGTGGTGTTGGATGCTTCTTGATTTTTTGGTACATCAAAGGCTGTGTTGCATTCGGCTCATCGGCTTCATTGTGACCGTGGCGACGGTAACAAACCAAATCAATAACAACATCACGCTTAAAGGTATTACGGTAATCCAATGCAAGACGCGCTACGAACGCAACCGCTTCTGGATCATCAGAATTAACGTGGAAAATCGGAGCCTGAACCATCTTCGCGATATCTGTACAGTACATCGTAGAACGTGTATCGCGAGGGTTAGACGTCGTAAAACCAACTTGGTTGTTTACAACGATACGAACCGTACCACCGACACAGAAACCACGCGCTTGAGACATGTTAAACGTCTCTTGCACTACACCCTGGCCAGCGATAGCTGAATCACCGTGGATAGTAATTGGAAGTACACGGCTGCCGTCTTTATCGTCTAGACGATCTTGTCGAGCACGTACTGAACCGATAACTACCGGGTTTACGATTTCTAAGTGAGATGGGTTAAATGCAAGTGCTAAGTGAACGTTGCCGCCTGGGGTTGCGAAATCCGCAGAGAAACCTTGGTGATATTTCACATCACCAGTACCCCATGAATCATCGCTGTGCTTGCCCGCAAATTCGTCAAACAGGTCTTGTGGCTTTTTACCAAGCACATTGACCAGCATGTTTAGACGACCACGGTGAGCCATACCAACAACAACTTCACGCATGCCTTGTCCACCGGCATGACGAATGATTTCTTTCGTCATTGGGATAAGAGCATCACCACCTTCCAAAGAGAAGCGTTTTGCACCAGGGAATTTAGCACCAAGATAGCGCTCAAGACCTTCAGCAGCCGTTAGCTCTTCTAGGAAAGCTTGCTTTTCTTCTTTATCGAAAGAGGGTTGACCAGAAACAGACTCTAAACGTTGTTGGATCCAACGCTTTTGCTCTGTGTTAGTCATGTGCATGTATTCAGCACCAATCGAACCACAATAAGTTTGCTTTAAAGATTTGTACAAATCTCGAAGCACCATCGTCTCTTGGCCAATAGCGTAAGAGCCGACGTTAAACGTCTCATTGAGGTCATCTTCGGTAAGAGTGTGGAAAGAAGGATCCAGTTCAGCGACTGTATCTCTTTCCCATAAACCTAGGGGGTCTAGATTTGCTGATTGATGCCCTCGGAATCGATAGGCATTAATAAGTTGCAGAACCTTTACTTGTTTCGCATCGACATCTGGATCACTAACTTGGACACTGTAATGCTTTGTTTCTTGAGCGAGTCGACGGAAGTATTCACGAACACGAGAGTGTGGTTGTTCCACTGCTTCTGAAGCTTGCACAGGCAGTTCTTCAAAAACACTTCTCCATTCGTCACTTACCGAATCGGGGTCACTTAGATACAGTTCATAGAGTTCTTCTACGTACGTTGCATTGGCGCCAGCCAAGTGTGAAGACTCGAGCCATGCCTTCATCACGCCGTTGTGCATATTTTCCCTTAACCAGTAGTTTTCACGTTTGCTGCGGTCTATGCCGAGCTATTAAAAGGCCGCCCCAAAACTTCTAGGGCGGCAATTTTTATATAACTTAAACCGAACGATTCACTAGCATGGTCTTAATGTGACCAATCGCTTTCGTCGGATTTAATCCCTTAGGACAAACACTTACACAATTCATGATGCCATGGCAACGAAAAACGCTAAATGCATCATCAAGATCGGACAGACGTTCGTCTGTCGCCGTATCTCGGCTATCTATTAGCCAACGGTATGCTGCAAGTAGGCCTGCTGGTCCGATGAACTTATCTGGATTCCACCAGAATGATGGGCATGAAGTCGTACAACATGCACACATAATACATTCATACAAACCATCTAAATGAGCACGCTCATCAGGGCTTTGTAGGTTTTCACGAGCCGGTGGCACATTGCCATCAGACACTAAGAACGGCTTAACTTTTTCGTAGTTATCGTAGAACTGAGTCATGTCTACGATCAAATCACGCACGACAGGCAAACCTGGAAGTGGGCGAATTACGATTTTATCTTGGCCAGAAAGTGCAGACAGTGGCGTGATACACGCCAATCCATTTTTACCATTCATGTTCAAACCATCAGAACCACATACACCTTCACGGCATGAGCGACGGAATGAAATCGTTGGATCTTGCTCTTTCAAAAGAATAAGCGCGTCCAAAAGCATCATGTCAGAACCTTCTTCCACCTCTAGGGTGTACTCTTTCATGTAAGGTTTCTGGTCCACGTCTGGGTTGTAACGGTATAAAGAGAAATTCAGTTTCATGGTCATATCTCCTTAGTACGTACGTGCTTTCGGCGGGAATGCTTCACGATGGATAGGTTCCATGTTCACGCCACGCTTAGTCATACTTTCTGATTCAGGGTTGTAAAGTGAGTGGCATAGCCATTGCTCATCATCACGATCTGGGAAGTCAAAACGAGCATGCGCTCCACGACTCTCTGTACGGAAGTTTGCTGCAACCGCGGTTGCAAATGCCGTTTCCATCAAGTTTTCCAGCTCTAAACACTCAATACGTTGCGTGTTGAACTCAGTCGACTTGTCTGAAAGGTGTGCATTTTTAAGACGCTCACGAATCACTTTCAGCTCTTCTAAGCCGTCAGCCATCGCTTTACCTTCACGGAATACAGAGAAGTTGTTCTGCATACATTGCTGAAGGTCTTTACGAATTACCGCAGGATCTTCACCGTCAGTACTGTTTTCCCAACGATTGTAGCGCTCTAGTGAACGTTCAATGTCAGCTTCAGTTGCAGGTTTTGCTTCAGCTTGTTTGTTCAAAGTCTCACCAAGGTGAAGACCTGTCGCACGACCGAACACAACCAAATCAAGTAGCGAGTTGCCACCTAGACGGTTTGCACCGTGTACTGATACTGAAGCGATTTCGCCACAAGCGAATAGACCTTGAATTTCAACGTCTGTACCGTCTTCAGTTTGTTTAATTGCTTGACCAGAAACCTGTGTAGGAACACCACCCATCATGTAGTGACACGTTGGGATTACAGGAATTGGTTCTTTAACAGGATCAACGTGAGCGAACGTACGAGAAAGCTCACATACACCCGGTAGACGAGATTCAAGCGTCTCTTTACCTAGGTGATCGAGTTTCAGCTTGATGTGTGGACCCCATGGACCATCACAACCACGACCTTCACGAATCTCAACCATCATCGAACGAGCTACAACATCACGACCAGCTAAATCTTTAGCATTCGGAGCATAACGTTCCATGAAGCGCTCGCCGTCTTTATTGAGAAGGTAACCACCTTCACCACGACAACCTTC
>NZ_JBFRSN010000289.1:0-6855 GCF_041473595.1 Vibrio sp. 10N.222.46.A1 | reverse complement strand
GGTGGTAGTTCTGGCTTTTGGGGAGCATCTGGCGCTGTGACACAGCCTTGTAGAGTGAATGCGACTAGCCATGTCACTGGGTTTTTCATTACCTTCATGTTATATCTTCCTCGGAGCAACCGTTAATTGGATTTATTATGGCATATTGGTTATTTAAAACAGAACCCGACACCTTTTCTATTCAGACTCTGAGAGTACAAAAAACCTCTTGTTGGGAGGGTGTACGCAACTATCAGGCTCGAAACATGATGCGTGATGACGTCAAGCTTGGAGACTTGGTGATGATATACCATTCATCATGTAAAAAAGTTGGCGTGGCGGGGATCGCGAAAGTAACCAGAGAAGCCTACCCAGACCACTTTCAGTTCGACCCAGAGAGTGATTACTACGACCCTAAGTCTTCGCCCGATAATCCACGCTGGATAATGGTTGATGTTGAGTTTGTGCGAGTGACTGAACGCTTGATTCCTTTGGCAACACTTAAAGCCATGCCTGAACTGTCAGAAATGCCACTGGTTAAACGGGGCAACCGATTATCGATCATGCCGGTTACCGAACAAGAGTGGCAGGCAATATTAAGCAAAGAAATACAGGGTTCTCGATAGCGTTAGAGAGAGCTTTTTACGTAAGGTTCAAAAAAGGCAGCTAGTTGGCTGCCTTTTTATTTATTCAGATCTCTTCGACGAGACGAGATTAGAGCAGGTGCTTTTCTAGATAGTGAGCAACGGCGTCGTCTGCGTTGCTGCCAATCACTTCATTGTCTGGTAGAGCTTTCATCACTTTTTCATGTGATGTGCCCATGATTAGACCTTTACCCGCCATCGCCAGCATCTCTGCGTCATTCATGCCATCACCAAAGGCAACACAGTTATCCAGTGTTAGGTTCAATGATTTCGCAACAGCGTCTAAGGCGTGGCCTTTAGATACTTCAGCGGCCATCACTTCTAAACACCAAGGTGTTGAGAAGGCGATGTTCAGTTTGTCTCCAAACGCATCTTTTAGCTTTTGCTCAAACGTGACCAGATATTCGTGGTCTTGCTCTGGATGTGTGAAGAAGACTTTAGCAATGCCGTCGCTTGGGGCATTATCAGCTTCAAATCGCTTGTAGCTAAAGCCAGACTCACTATGGAACTTAGCGAGCATTTCGTCTTCACGGTCGAGTAGCCAATCTTCATTCTGGTACATATGAATAAAGATATTTGGATCTTGGCGAACAATATCAATAACCGGTTGAACTAATTTCTGAGGGACGTCCTGGCTATACATCAGTTGATCGTTCTGGTCGTGTACGCGAGCACCGTTTGACGTGATCATGTATGCCGGAATCCCTGCAATTTGACGAATCCCTGCTACGTCGACGTGATGGCGACCCGTAGCGAAGATAAAGGTGTAACCTTGCTCGTGTAACTTCTTAAGCGTTAGTTTGGTAAAGTCGCTTAGCTGATGGTTGGGAGCCAAAAGCGTACCATCTAAATCAGAAGCAACAATTTTCACGGAATCTTTAAGTGCAGGAATAGTCATTTAACCCTCATTGCAAAATGCTTAGCAAATATCAATACTAGCCAACGCTAGCATCGTTTTAACCACAATATCTCTAGGTGGAAATTGTATGCCAATTTCATGCAAGAAAAGAGGGCAAAGCTCACTTACTTCTCTTCCTCTTTAGCGCTTATCTTCTTGGTCGGTTACTTAGCCTATTAGCTTATTCGATCTAGGCAAAAAACTGATTGATAGCATCCAGTGTGTGATTACGGTATTCATCTTGCTCAAACAGTACCTCATGCCTAGAACCCTCAATCACCTTAAACTGGCAATCAGAGTTGGTTTTTTTCAGCTTATTGATGAACTTCACTTGAGCATCGTTACTCACAATCTTCTCTTCCCCTGCCTGAATCAATAGCAGTGGGATCTTGATTTGACGAGTTTGTTGTATTGCCTGCTTGGCGGCCATTAACCCTTGCCATACCCAGCGAGTACTTGGTCCGCCAACCTGCAAAGAAGGGGAACCGTCATATAAGCAACGGAACCACTGATAGCGCACCTTACTGTGGCTTAATAAGTTATTTTCGAAGGGCTTAGAGTAATACGCCTGTTGCCCGGGGGCATAAGTCGGCTTGGCATAGAAAGCGGTGAGAGCTTGCCCAACAAGCATTGCGATAGGCTTGAAGTACCATTCAGTATTTATCCCAAACATCGGAGCGCACAGAGTGACTTTGTCAAACGGGTGGTTGGGATGAGTTTGCAAGTAGCGAGTGGCGATTGTACTGCCCATCGAATGTGCGAGCAGGTAGCGATTGGAATACTTGCTAAGATCAAAACTGGCAATAATGTCAGACATATCTGATACGTAATCATCAAACTCGTGAATGTGACCAATGTCAGAGTCTGTTACCATACGTTCCGACTGACCTTGACCTTGGTGGTCAAATGAATAAACGTCATAACCTTGCTGATAGAAATCATAAAAGAGCTCTTGGTATTTTAAGCAGCACTCGATGCGACCATTTGAAATAACAATAGCTTTGGTGTGTGTCGGAGAAGTTAAGCTACACCAGTACAACCTTTTTTTACCAGATGATGTGACATAACCATCCTTTCGTTGTTGCCAAAGGGTGGAGATCGGGTGTTTAATCGCTTGCTCGAACTCAGGTTCTTGCGTGTATGAAAACAGGGTGGCACTGTGGTTTTCCATGGGAAATTACCTGAACTGATGCATGTGAGAGCGTCATCGCTACTAATGTTGTTAGATTAAAGAACTAGTAAGGAAATGCAAATGGATACTCATGTTTGGCTTGCTTATGTCGTCACGGCGATTTTGTTTAGTTTGGCACCGGGCTCAGGTACCGTTAACTCAATCAGCAATGGGCTCAGCTATGGCACCAAGAAGTCACTTGCGTCGATCGTAGGCTTACAGCTCGGTCTTGCATTTCATATTATGCTGGTGGGAGCGGGTATTGGTGCACTAGTGGCAAAGTCCGCCTTGGCATTTACCATCATCAAATGGGTAGGCGTGGTTTATCTTCTATGGTTAGGCATTCAAAAGTGGCGTGATAAGTCTAGCTTGGTGGCTTCAGAAGAAAAATCAACGCTATCGAGTGGCAAGCTGCTCAGAAATGCAGTGCTTATCAATTTGACTAACCCAAAATCTATCGTGTTCTTAGTTGCTCTGTTTCCGCAATTTATCGATCCGACACAACCGCAAGCACCGCAGTTGTTGGTGCTTGGAGTGACCACTGTATTTATTGATAGCGTGGTTATGTTGGGTTACACCTCATTAGCTTCACAAATGGGACGTTTTATTCGCTCAGATCGCATAATGGGTAAGATAAATAAAATATTTGGTGGTATGTTCATGGGTTGCGGCGCTTTGCTGGCTGCTGCCAAAGCTTAATGAAAGTAATAGAGTTATAGTTAAATCAATTAGAGTTATCAATAAATGACCGCTACGTACGTTGCTCGACAACCTATCTTAAACCGTAACAAGAACACGCTTGGTTATGAGCTGCTGTTTCGTGACGGTGATAGGAATGCCTACCCCGCGCATATTGAATCTAATCGAGCAACGTATCGCCTGATCGTTGAAAACTTCTTGTCCGTTGGGCTTAACCCTTCGATCCCATCTTCACGCTGCTTTATTAATTTTCCGTATCAGAGCTTGATTCGCCGTCTTCCAATGAGCTTACCGAAAGATAAGGTCGTAGTTGAGATTCTTGAAACCTGCCAACCGACCGATGAGCTATTAGAGGTAATCAAAGAGCTTTATCAAGCAGGGTATATGATTGCCCTAGATGACTTTACTTCGACACCTGAGTGGGAACGTTTCCTTCAATATACGCATATTGTTAAGCTTGATATCATGCAGATGGGGTTGGATGCGGCGTGTGAGTTAGTCAAAAAGCACGAAGGGAAGAAGTATAGTTTTCTTGCTGAGCGGGTTGAAACGGAACAAGAGTTCCAACAAGCGAAAGAAGCAGGGTTTAAGTTTTTCCAAGGCTATTTCTTTAGTAAGCCAGAAATCATAAAGACTAAGTATATTAGCCCAGAGCAAGTGATAGCGATGGAGCTATTCCAAGAGGTCTGTAAGCCGGATGTCGACTTCCAACGTGTTGAAAGCATCGTCGCGAAAGATATTGCCTTATCCTATAAGCTTCTGCGCTTTGTGAATACTATGTCACCCCGCCTTGAGGTCACCATCTCTTCATTTCGTCAGGCCTTGGTTTATTTAGGGCAAGAGAAATTGAAAATGTTTGTCTCGCTAGCAGTAGCGTCTTATGTCTCTGATAAAAAGCCCAAAGAGCTGTATGGCCTGTCTTTGCAGCGTGCGCAGTTTTGCCAACGGATGTCTCGTTACCAAGTATTTAAAGGGCATACTGAACAAGCCTTTATGATTGGTTTGTTCTCATTACTTGATGCGTTGCTCGATCTGTCGTTAGAGAACTTAATTGAACAATTACCGTTATGCACAAGTATTAAGGTCGCCTTGCTGCGCAGAGAAGGTCCATATGGCGCATTATTAGCACTTGAAGAAAGTTTCGAACATGCTGATTGGCAAAAGATTGATGATCACTGTGCTGATCTAGGGTTGAACGTGGAACAAGTGAAAACAGAACTCACTGAAGCTCGACGTTGGAGCCATATTGTTACCAACAAGCTCTGATATTCTTCGTTAAACTTTTATGACAATGAAAACGCACGCCTTGACGTGCGTTTTTTTACAACTAATATATATGTACATCCATATATGAGTATGTAGTTATGCTTCCTCACCAATTTTTTAAATTACTGTCTGATGAAACGCGAGTGCGTTGCTTAATGTTGATTGTGCGCCAAGAGTGCCTATCTGTTGGTGAGTTGACTCAGGCATTACAAGAAAGTCAGCCAAAGATTTCCCGCCATCTTGCGCAGTTGCGTTCAAACGGAATTTTAACTGACGTTCGCCAAGGGCAGTGGGTGTTCTACCGTCTGTCACAAGATTTACCGGGTTGGATGCTAAAGTTAATTGATGACCTTATCGCATCGAACTGTTTGAAAACTGAATACCAACAGGATATTGAGCGCCTAGAAGCCATGACTTCACGCCCTCAATGTTGCGTTTAAATACATTTAAATTTATTGCCAAAATCGTTGAGATTGCAGTTAGGCATAGTCAACAACACTGCGGCTTCAAACATGAAGGCAATTAACTGAGAGAAAAGAGTATGACAGTCAAAGTAGGTATTAATGGTTTTGGCCGTATCGGCCGTTTAGCACTTCGCGCAGCGTTTGATTGGGCGGAAATTGAGTTCGTACAGATTAACGATGTGGCTGGCGACACCGCGACATTGGCGCATCTTCTTGAGTTCGATTCGGTTCAAGGTCGCTGGAACCACGAAGTCATGGTTGAAGGCGATGAGATGATCATCAACGGTCAACGCATTAGAACTACGCAAGAGCGCGATATCGATGCGATCGATTGGTCTGGTTGCGATGTTGTCCTTGAAGCGACCGGTGTTCACCGTAAGGCATCTTTCCTAAACAAATACCTTGAGCAAGGTGTGAAGCGTGTTGTGGTATCGGCGCCAGTGAAAGAAGAAGGCATTGCAAACATCGTTGTCGGTGTGAATGACGCTATCTTCGATCCAGCGGTACATAAGATTGTGACTGCGGCATCTTGTACGACTAACTGTCTTGCGCCTGTTGTGAAGGTGATTAACGAGAAGTTAGGCATCGAGAACGCAGCCTTTACCACTATTCACGATCTCACCAATACGCAAACTATTCTTGATGCGCCCCATAAAGACTTACGCCGTGCACGTGCATGTGGCATGAGTCTTATCCCGACAACAACGGGCAGTGCAAAAGCGATTGTTGAGATTTTCCCGGAGCTTGAAAATCGTATTAATGGCCACGCGGTTCGTGTACCACTAGCGAACGCTTCTCTGACCGACATCATCTTCGAAGTGAAGCAAGACACCACAGCTGAAGAAGTCAACGCGATGCTGAAAGAAGCGTCTGAGAATGAACTGAAAGGCATTCTTGGCTTTGAAGAGCGTCCCCTGGTTTCTATCGATTACAAAGGCGACCAACGCTCAACTATCGTAGATGCGCTATCAACCATGCTAGTTGGTAAGCGCATGGTTAAGATCTACGCTTGGTACGACAACGAGATGGGCTACGCAACACGTACTGCTGAGCTAGTTCGTACCGTTGGTCTGGCTTAATTTATAAGATTTTTAAGAGATAGATGATGATGATGACAAACTCTCAAGTACACCCAACATGGCAACTAGATCTAGAAACTGGTGCGTTAGTGCTTACTCCGTGCCCAGGAACTAAAGACGCTGACCTAGATGCATCGTTAACGCAACTGAAAGCACAAGGCGTTGAAGCTATCGTGACAGCACTTGATGACCATGAGCTTGCAAGCAAAGACGTTGCGGCACTTGGTGAGAAGACACGTGCGCTAGGCATGCAATGGTTTCAAATCGAAATCGAAGACGACTGTGCACCGGGTGCCGATTTTGCTGCGAAATGGCAGGCGGCGAGCCCTGCACTACACCAAGTCGTGGATAACGGCGGCAAGGTAGCAATGCACTGCATGGGCGGCTCTGGCCGTACTGGTTTGCTGGCTGCACACCTGTTGTTAGAGAAGAGCTGGGACATGAATAAGATTGTTCAAGAGGTGCAGGCACTGCGTCCGGGCGCATTCACTAAAGCCATTCAGGTTGAATACATTAATGGCGTAGCTTCTGCGTAGCTCTTCATTCTTGAACCTGCAGCGTTGTTAACTGCGCAAGTTCACCGGATCGCCGGCCGCCCTAATCACATAGAACACCTATGCTCATAGGGCTGAACTTGCTTGTTGCCTAGCTGCAA
>NZ_JBFRSN010000288.1:0-2892 GCF_041473595.1 Vibrio sp. 10N.222.46.A1 | reverse complement strand
GTATTAGCACAGTCAAAAATGGCGAAGCCACTATCAACAGCTCAAGAAAGACAAATTGTAAAACACCTCACCTCTACTATCGATGACCGCGCGCTAGCTAAAAAAGCCGTAAGACTGAACCTGAGCCAAGACTCTGCGGTTTTAGATACCTTAAAAGACTCCCCTGTCGCAGGCAAAGAGCTGCTCAATGACTTAGAGCATTATCACTATGTTGGAAACTCTATCCGCTCAATTCAAGTTTGCAGCAAACGTATTGCCGATATGGTCAAAAGCCTAAAAAGCTATGCCCGAGAAGATGAAGAGGTCCGCCACTACACAGATATCCACGAAGGGCTTGAAGATACGTTAGTGATCTTTGAAAACAGGCTCAAACATCACCAACTTGAAAAACACTACGACACCGACTTGCCGCTTCTATTGTGCCAGTCGCTCTCGCTGCAACAAGTGTGGACCAACCTTCTCTCTAATGCACTTGATGCTCTTTCAGAGCGAGGCAAAGTCTCTATCACCACGTATCAAGAAACTAAAGGTGACGACACGTTTCTTGTAGTGCAAATATCGGACACTGGACACGGTATCGCCAAAGAAGACATCAACACTATTTTCAACCCAAACTTCACGACCAAAAAAGAAGGCAACTTCGGTTTAGGGATTGGGTTATCCATTTCTCAACAAATCGTTTCGGCTCATCAAGGTTTTATTTTGGTGGAGTCTGAGGTAGGCAGCCATACACACATGCAAGTGTGGCTTCCATTCAAACAAGAAGGAGCACCTCATGAATAAGTACCTAATTTTATGTGTCGATGATGAGCCAGAGGTTCTCAACAGTGTCCTTCAAGATTTAGCACCATTTGAAGACAATTTTATTGTTGAAGGAGCCGAATCGGTCGATGAAGCTAAGCAAGTGATTAAAGAAATGGGACAGGAAGGTATTAAACTCGCCTTAATCTTGTGTGACCACATCATGCCTGACAAAACGGGTATCGATTTTCTTATCGAACTTAACCAGCACGACTCTACAAAGCCAACACGCAAGCTGCTGCTCACCGGGCAAGCTGGGCTAGAAGATACCGTCACAGCAATTAACAACGCGGCGCTTGATTTTTATATTTCAAAACCTTGGCAAGGCGATCAACTTAGAGACACGATTACTCAACAACTGACAGACTATGTCATTGCAAACGACAAGCAGTTGTTAAACTGGACTTCCATTTTAGATACTGAGCGAATACTGACATCAATGTCAGACAAGCGAACTAGTTTCAGTGAATAGCGATAGGTTGGTAAATAGAGGTTGTTTGATGAATAGTGATTAGATGATGAATAGCGATTAGTTAGTCGCGATGCATCTTTGACACTAAGTGTATTTTGTATAACAGCGAGTAAATTAAGTGTATCTAATAGTTATCGATAACAAGTGAATGGATACTAGATTTTGTTAAATAACCCTAAAACATGAGATCTCTGTAACAGAGCAGTACTTTACTTGCTTGTTTTTTAGCTAAATGACAAATGAATAGCATTTTTATGGGTTACTTTTCCGCGAGTTAGATTAAACTGTCTCAATGTTTATGGTTTGGCTATTTTTTATCAAACCAAAGGGATCAACACTAATAAAGGTTTACGGTCGTTATGCGCAAAATTCTACTTACTACCGCTATGCTATTGGCTTCTAGCCAAGCACTAGCTGTCGATGGACAACCAAATGAACAAGCACAAGTAATGAGCAACTTTAGCTACGATTACTTTGACGCTCGTATCGGTGCGAGCCCAATTACATTTGGTGGTGCGTTCAGTAAGTCAATCCACCCGAATGCTCACGCAGTAGCGCGTATCGATTCAGAATTTGAAGGCGATTACGACTCTGCTGTAGGTCTTGGTTTCCACGCTCCAATTAACAACTGGGCAGATCTAACGGGTGAAATGCTAGCTCGTATAGTTCAACCAGCAGCGAAAAGCTCTCCTGATGTTGGTATGGAATTCAACGTTGGTGTTCGTCAATGGCTTGGCCCACAACTAGAAGTTGGCGGCAAAGGCGGTTACGTTTCTATCGATGATAAAGATGATTGGATCGGTTCTGCTTACGTGCGTTTCCACTCTACAGAACTATTCTCTCTAGGTGCAGAAGTTCGTATCAATGATTTCTACGGTGATCAGTTAATGTTCACGACTCGTTTCAAGCTTTAAGTAAAACGAGAAAGCTCTTCATATGGGCTTAGCCTTTAAAACGGGCTAGATAGAAACAAAAAACCGAGGAAATCCCTCGGTTTTTATATATAAACAGTAATCTTATGCATATACAGGCGATATCTTTAGTGGCAGCTCTTTAATAATTGCTGCTTGCGTGGCTCTTGTAATAGTTTCCAGTGAATACCATCAATTGCACCCGCAAACTTCCAAAGTAATTTTAGGTCAACATCGTTTCCGTACGCTTCGCGAACCTTATTAAACACTTCAGATGCACCCAACTGCATAAACATTGAAACATCATCCACTCCAGCCTTTTTAACCATGCGTTCTAACGTCAGTTGCATGTTAGGCAAATCCCTTAATCTACGGCTAGCAGATGATTTTTTGAAGCTACGCTGCTGAATTGAATTATCGATTGAAGTACGAATAATACTATCCAATTCAGGATGCTCAGACGTAAAGAGATCCGTGATGTCGTAGTAATTCACGGTTGCTGTCGTCTGCTTTTTTACGTGACGATACTTTTCACAATCAAGCCCCGTCAGCTTTTTATCTAATAACTTCCCACCTCGAATGAATACACAATCTTCACTCAACAAAGCGAACATAGCGTCATTTTGAAAGAGGCCAATACCTCCAAACATAGATCGCTTTTGATGTTCACCAAATTGATTCACGTAATTAATAAATGCTGTCTCGGTC
>NZ_JBFRSN010000287.1:0-8802 GCF_041473595.1 Vibrio sp. 10N.222.46.A1 | reverse complement strand
GAGAGGCATATGCCTCTCTTTCCATTTTACGTAAACCAGTGATTTATTTTGTCGCCGCGACTACTCAGTCAATGCGCGACTCAATCACTTGGCAGCGTAACACGTCATTACTTAGCAACCATAACCATCGCAGGGCGAACCACACGACCGTTTAACTCGTAACCTTTTTGCATTACGAACATAACCGTGTTTGATTCGTGATCTGGACTTTCTTGGATAGACATCGCTTGGTGGAATTCAGGGTTGAACACTTCACCTTCAGGGTTGATCTCTTTAAGACCAAACTTAGCAACTGTGTCTACGAACGTTTTGTGCGTTAGCTCAACACCTTCAAACAGTGGCTTAACCACTTCGTTTTCAGCATCTGCCGCTTGCATTGCACGCTCTAGGTTGTCGATGACAGGAAGTAGACCTTCAGCAAACTTGTTCAAAGCGAATTTACGCGCCTTATCAATTTCTTGCTCGCTACGGCGACGCATGTTTTCAACTTCAGCTTTTGCGCGAAGAACAGAATCTTGCTGCTCTTTCATTTTAGATTCGCTAGAAAGTAGTGCAGCTTCTAGTTGAGCGATTTTTGCTTCTTGCTCATCAACAGACTCTTCATTTAGCTCAGCTTCTTCAACTTTCTCAGCTTCAGCAATGATTTGATCTAGCTCTTCTTCCGTTACTTTGTTTTCTTCGTTGCTCATGATCTCTCCAGAATTCGTTTTCAATGCAAGTGACAGGTGTGTTTGCACCCCAAATTGATATAAAACACTCGCATAGACGTTCAACTTGCCTTTATTATGGGGATGAAGAATTTTGATTCAAGCCTAATTCGTTTGGAAACGTTATGAAAAAGCCATTTGAAGTCATCGCCATTATTGGTAAACCTCGAGATCAGCAAGCAATTCAGACTCATAGAGAGCTCTATCAGTGGTTAAGTACTGAGGGTTATCAAGTGTTTGTGGATGACAGACTCGCTACAATTTTAGACGATATCCCACAAGAACATTTTTCTAGCCTAATTGAATTAGGTAAACGCGCCGATCTCGCCATTGTGGTGGGTGGTGACGGAAATATGCTCGGTGCCGCTAGAATCTTGTCACGTTTCGATATTTCAGTGATTGGCGTAAACCGAGGTAACCTAGGTTTCCTTACCGATCTTAATCCTGAAAACTTCCAGAGTGCGCTTACTGATGTACTCAAGGGTGAATTCATGGAAGAAGAGCGCTTCTTACTTGAAACTGAAATTCATCGTCATGGCCAAATAAAAAGCCACAACGCCGCACTCAACGAAGCAGTACTTCACCCCGGTCAAGTCGCACATATGATCGAGTTCGAAGTGTATATCGATGACAGCTTCGCCTTCTCACAGCGTTCTGATGGCTTGATCGTCTCAACACCGACAGGTTCAACCGCCTATTCGCTTTCTGGTGGTGGTCCTATCCTGTCATCAAGCTTAAATGCAATTTCATTAGTACCAATGTTCCCGCACACCCTTTCAAGCCGCCCACTGGTAGTGGATGGAAAGCGTCGTATCAAGCTGATCGTATCGCCTGATAACCGCGGCACTCAAGAAGTCAGTTGCGATGGCCAAATCTCGCTACCGGTTTCCCCTGGCGATGAGATCCACATTTACCAAAGCCCGAATGTACTCAAGCTGATCCACCCTAAAGACTACAACTACTACCATGTTCTACGTAACAAACTAGGCTGGTCGAGTAAGTTGTTCTAAAAGAATAAAAGCTCCAGAAGTAACCGAATTATGAAAGGCTGACGACGTTCGTCAGCCTTTTTTATTGCCCATAGAAAGCCCGTAGGCTCTCGCTTCTCTGCAATTCCTTATACCTCCACTCCCGACAGGGAGGAACAACTGAGTTGGGAATCTACTGCGGTTTCAGTGATCTACAGACAACCTCAATTCTGAGATCTGTCGCAAAAAAATTTCACCCACCGACTTTACTGTATAAAGAAACAGTATATACTGGGATTATATACAGTATTGTTCAGTTATACAGGTAAATAAAAATGCTGGCTCATCTAAGTGTTAATAATTTCGCTATTGTTAAGTCTTTACAGCTAGAACTCTCTAAAGGCATGACAACAATCACCGGAGAAACTGGTGCGGGTAAATCTATCGCTATCGACGCTTTAGGCTTGTGTCTTGGAGGAAGATCTGATGCAGGAATGGTTCGACAAGGTGAAGAAAAAACCGAAGTCAGTGCCGCTTTTTTACTTGAGAACAATCTGCATGCTACCCGCTGGTTAGAAGACAATGAACTGCTTGATGGCGGTGAATGCATCCTACGCAGAACCATCTCTAAAGAAGGTCGCTCTCGCGCATTCATCAACGGCAGTCCCGTGCCTCTTTCACAATTAAAATCGCTTGGACAGCTGTTGATCAACATTCATGGTCAGCACGCGCACCATCAGTTGATGAAAAGCGATTACCAAATGGCCATGCTTGATCAATACGCAGGTCACTTGAACCTATTGAAATCGACACGTAATGCTTACCAAGCCTGGCGACAAGCCGATAACCACTTAAAAGAGTTACGTGAAAATAGCCAGCAAAACCAAGCTCAAAAACAACTTCTTGAATACCAAATCAAAGAGTTAAATGAGCTGTCTATTGGGGAGGAAGAATATGAAGACCTCGAACAAGAGCATAAGCGCCTCTCCAATAGCGGAGAACTGGCCACAACCTGCCAACAAGCTATCGAGCTTATTTATGAAGGCGAAGAAGTTAATGCGCTTGGTATTCTGCAATCGGCCAATAACTCCCTGATTCAGTTAGCGGAGCTAGATGAAAGATTGGCTGAGTTACCAAACTTATTGTCTGAAGCCATTATTCAGATAGAAGAAACCAATAACGAGTTAAGAACATACCTAGATGGCATTGATGTCGATCCAGGTCGTATGGCTTACGTTGAAGAGCGCTTCTCAAAAGTGATGTCGATGTCTCGTAAACATCACGTGTTGCCAGAAGAGCTTTATAAGCACCATCAAGACTTATTACAACAAGTTGAAGCGCTTGATTGCTCTGATGAAAAATTGGAAGAATTGGCAAACGAGGTAGAAAACCAATACCAGTCGTTCGTGGCTAAATCAGAGAAGCTTCATAAATCTCGAACTCGTTACGCAAAAGAACTCAACAAGCTGATCACGCAAAGCATGCATGAACTGAGCATGGAAAAAGCGCAGTTTGCCATTGAAGTAAACAACACCAACACACACCCTTCTCCATTAGGTATGGATAACGTGACCTTCATTGTTTCGACCAACCCAGGTCAACCAATGCAGCCCATTGCTAAAGTGGCTTCTGGGGGCGAGTTATCACGAATCTCACTAGCGATTCAGGTGATCACAGCGCAAAAAGTGGATACACCAAGCCTGATTTTCGATGAAGTCGATGTGGGTATCAGTGGACCAACCGCTGCGGTTGTCGGAAAAATGCTACGTAAGCTGGGCGAATCTACGCAAGTTATGTGTGTAACGCACTTACCTCAAGTGGCAGGTTGTGGACATCAACAACTGTTCGTTGCAAAGAACACGAAATCAGGTAAAACCGAGACTCAAATGCACACGCTTGATGAACAACAACGCGTTTCAGAGCTTGCTCGACTGCTTGGTGGCAGCCAAATTACCGAATCGACGCTTGCCAATGCAAAAGAGTTATTAATCGCAGCATAGGTTACATATTCAGCAACTTTCTGATAATTTACCGAAAATTCTTGGCAATTTTGCAACTTAATTCAAAATTGCCAGTCATAACAAGCTCAAAGCGCAAGGAGCTTTTTACTTCTTGCTGGAGCTTGTTTATTATCAGGCAGTATTTTAGCGAAGAAAGATCTCAAACTATGCGAATTAAAAAGTGGTTAGTTGCAGTTCCACTTGCACTAACAATGTTGACCGGTTGCTCTCTACTAGAGAAGTTGGTTTATCGAATTGACATCAATCAGGGTAACTATGTTGAACAAGAAGCTGTCGATCAGCTCAAGTTTGGCATGACAAAAACACAAGTTCGTTACGTTATGGGCTCACCTATGCTTATCGAAAATGGCTACCCAGATACGTGGTACTACATTTACCACCACCAAAAAGGCCATAACGACCCTATCCAGAAAAACCTTGTCGTGAACTTTGATGCCACTGGCACTCTAGTAACGATCAATGGTGATTTTGAAGCCAGTGATGAGTTCTTCGAAAGCCTTCGCTAGCTTTCAGTCAACAAAGCTCTCAGCTGATAAAGCTTTCCAGTCGACAAGGTATGAATCGCAAAAGCCTGCTCACATGAGCAGGCTTTTTAATATCTGCTAACAAATTAGCTGCGTGTCTAACCAACAGGCACAAAAAAGCTCGCCAACATTGCGAGCTCTCTTCTTAGTCGAATTTTTTTAGCACTACGATTTAGCTGCGGCTGCTTTCGCTTGCTCAGCACGCTTACGGCGGATCTCTTTTGGATCGGCTAACAGTGCTCGGTAGATTTCGATACGATCTTTATCGCGAACCGTCGCATCTAGCTTAACGTTGCGGCTGAACACACCAACCTTGTTTTTTGCTAAGTCGATCTCTGGGTATAATTCCAAAACGCCAGACTGCGCAATGATCTCTTCAACGGTCGCGTGCTTGTTTACTACTAAAGTAAACACACGCTGTTCATGCGGAAGTGCAAACACAACCTCTACGTGGATCATATCCGATTCAATAGTCATGGCTTAGTAGACCTGTTTCGCGCGTTGAGTAAAAGCACTGACCATATTACTCGTCAGCTCATTGAAAACCTTACCAAATGCCATTTCAATCATTCGGCTAGAGAATTCAAACTCTAACTTAAGCTCAACCTTACACGCTTGCTCATCGAGCGGAGTAAAATACCAACCACCCTGCAGCTTTTTGAACGGGCCGTCCACCAGCTCCATCAAGATCTCAGCGCCATCCGCTAAGCGGTTAGATGTGGTAAATGTTTTACTGATACCCGCTTTAGAGACATCAACCGAAGCCACCATAGTTGAATCTGAAGATTCGATCACACGTGAACCAGAACACCCTGGCAAAAACTCGTGATAACGAGCAACATCATTGACCAAGCTGAACATCTGGTCGGCACTAAACGACACTAATGCTGAACGAGTAACCTTTGGCATATAGACTCCTGTTAAAGACAGCGTTACATTAACACAAACTGCAATTTTAATTGTATTGGGCCAGAGCGCAAATAAAAAGGATTCCCCAACTAGGGTGCAATCCGTATAATGAGGCCATTATGGCAAAGAATAAATCAAAATCAAAAGCCGGTAGTAATACCATTGCGCTTAATAAGAAAGCTCGCCACGAATATTTCATCGATGATGAGATAGAAGCGGGGCTTGAGCTACAAGGCTGGGAAGTAAAATCCCTACGTGAAGGCAAAACCAATATCGCAGAAAGCTACGTCTACATCCGAGACGGCGAAGCATTCATCAGTGGTATGACGATCACTCCGCTAACTCAAGCGAGTACTCATATCGTGGCGAACCCAACACGCATCCGTAAACTACTAATGTCGAGAAAAGAACTCGACAACCTTATCGGTCGTATTAACCGTGAAGGCATGACGCTTGTCGCAACCGCACTTTATTGGTCTCGCTCTTGGGCGAAGATTAAAGTTGGCGTAGCGAAAGGTAAAAAGCTGCACGATAAACGTACTGATATGAAAGAAAAAGATTGGGCGAGAGATAAAGCACGAATTATGAAGAGTAATTTGCGTTAATTTTAAGCACTTAAACGCACAGTGCTAGACAGGCAAAGCTTTTCTGGTACTATGCAAATAACACTTGGGGCTGATTTAGGATTCGACAGGAATTTTGAAGTCTGAGGTGCATGCCGTGGGGCGGTTGGCCACGTTAAAAGCCGCAAAAAAATAGTCGCAAACGACGAAAACTACGCACTAGCAGCTTAATAACCTGCTCAGAGCTCTCTTACCCTAGCTTCCGCTCGTAAGACGGGGACCAATAAGAGATCAAACCCAAACTAGCTAGCGCGGATTCTCCCACCTGAGAGGAAAAGCGCGAATAACAATTCAGGTTAGCCTTTAACTAGCGTGTCGGTTCGCAGGTTGCTGGTGAAATTAAAGATCGACTAAGCATGTAGTACCAATGATGAATGATTTTTGGACGCGGGTTCAACTCCCGCCAGCTCCACCAAACGTTTGGAAATGGCCAACTCGAAAGAGGCCTTTTTTTTATTTTATAGTCATCAATTATGCTATCGGTACTAAACGCGCTACCTTTCACTCACAGGGTGACGCACGGTGTAAAGTGCTTTTGATTCCCATGACTTTAGTTTCGAACCATCTCATACGTTTCAAAGTCAGTATTTCCAATTAACTTTTGTGTGGCATATTTGATCTACTTACGTACAGCCATCACCTTACCCGCACAGATAATCACTAATCGCAGAAGAACTTAGCCACAGAACGAATAAAGGCTGGTATCCACCTTCTTGCAATGCCTCTTTAAAGCCAAAGGCTTTGATTATCCCCTGCAAGGTATAAAGTTATATATATCCCTTTGTTGGGATAGCACGGCCAATATCCTCTATGGGGATCAAACCTCATAATATGAAATGACAACTTGTGATTTATAGCCCACAACAATTAGCCAGTACTTCATTGCTAATACGCAAAAAATAAATGGACTCAGTTCGAAGTGGCAAAGAGAGTCGCATAAAGCAAGCTACCATTTCTAACTTTGAAACTAGACCAGATAAAGCCACGCTCTCTACCATGTTTAAAATCATTCAAGCCTTAGATCTGACAGTAAAGGTTGAAACAAGAAGTGAGAGCAAGACAATGTTGTAATGCCTTTGTATTACACACAATACTTGAACGACCACCTTAAGGTTCCGATAGAGAGTTAGCCATACTTTAGGTATCTCAAAGCCCCATGGCTTTGAGTTTTCTATTGTTCTTTCATTACATAAAGTAAATCACATTAGACTTTTAATAAGATCGCCAAGTTTGTAAGCATAAAAGCTCACTACTGTAGACTTTTATGTGATAACTCAATGTATTCACCATAAAAGTGAACTTTAATAGACTTTTATTTAAAATCTACGTATAAATAATTTAAAAGTCTACTAAGACATACTTTATTGCATCATGCTATATGGAGGTTCTATGGTTAAGAAAGTAAAAGCAACTGAGTCACCAGATCTAAGCCAGGTGTTCACACCATCACTACTTGGTGAGGCGATCAAAGCAAAAAGAACTCAAAGTAAAATCACCCAGCAAGATGCAGCATTGCTTTCTGGTGTTTCAAAACAAACCTACATAAAAATTGAACAAGGCAGCTCCGATATTAAACTAACCTCTTTAATGAAAGTTGTGTCTGCTCTAGGAATAAAGATATCGATACAACCATGGCAAGACTTAGATGCTTCAGTCTCATCACAGGAGAAAGGTAATGACGTCTGGGTCTAATCAATACATCCTCGATATAGTCTATAGCCAGCAAGTCATAGGCAAACTATCACTGAGTAAAGAAAGTGATGCTCTATCTGTAATCTACAAGCAAGATTGGATTGATAATGGGTTTCCCATATCGCCACACCTTCCATTTAACTCTGATATACCATCAGTCAATATCAGGAGGTTCTTACAGAATTTGCTCCCTGAAAATAAAGGGTTAGATTATTTGATCGACTTTCTTGGCGTATCACGTTCAAACGTATTTGCACAAGTTGGTGGTATTGGAACAGATACATCAGGTGCAATGATGTTCTTATCTGAAGGTGTTTCTCCAGTTCAAACTGAAACCTCTTTCAACCCAATCAACGATAGTGAATTAATTAAGAAACTATCTGACCCTGAGCTTTGGTATTTAGAAATATGGGAAGGAAAACCAAGACTATCAGTAGCGGGGGTTCAATCTAAGCTCAACGTTTTATCTATCGATGGAAACTTAGGGTTTGGAGAGGGTGAACTATGCTCAACTCATATTGTGAAGTTCGAAAAAAATGACCAACAACACCTTGTCATAAATGAATTTGTGACGATGAAGTTAGCGAAGCTAGTTGAACTAGATGTTGCTGATGTTGAGTTGCGGTATTTTGACCAATTTCCAGCCTTAATTGTAGAGAGATTTGATCGAAAGCTATTTAGCTCAACAAGTGTGAAACGAAGGCATATGATCGATGCCTGTCAAGCTTGTAACCTAGGTGTCGATAGAAAGTATGAACGAAACTTAGGTAAACAAAGAGATGTCAGTCATATTCGTGATGGTGTCAGCTTCACCCGACTTTTTTCGGTAACAGAGCAATGTGAAAACCCATTAGCGGCAAAACTAGCGATCCTAAAGTGGGCAATGTTCAATCTCTGCATTTATAACGCAGATGCACATGGCAAAAACTTCAGTTTCTTTGTCCAAAAATCGGGCTTAACACCAACGCCACTTTACGATCTAGTCAATGTAAGGATGTACCCTGAATTTGAGCAGGATCTTGCGATGGCAATTGGGGATGAATTTGACTCAGATTCTATTAATGCCTACCAACTTGTAGAGTTTGCTGACGATTGTGGTATTTCACCAAAATTGCTTCAACAGAGCCTAGTAAAGATCGCAAATGACATTATAAACAACATTGATGATGCTATATCTCTCGTCACTCCTACTTCTGATTCACAATTACCTTATTTAAACCGATACCGTGAAATCGTTGTGGTTAGATGTAAGCACTTCCTTAAACAATCACCACTCATCACTGAAATTGAGCTTTAACTTATAGATAAGCTATCTAATCAGAATATAGAAAGCACAAAGAGCAAAAGCTCTTTGTGCT
>NZ_JBFRSN010000286.1:0-7350 GCF_041473595.1 Vibrio sp. 10N.222.46.A1 | reverse complement strand
AATTACCTATAGGTAATTGTATATTACACAGGGATGAATCAGGGGCTCAATTGATGCTTAGCAATCAAAAGTCATTTTCAATTACCCTACCTGAAAGCTGTATCCTTGAAACTCTGATTAAGAAAGAACAACTCATTTCAACCAAAGAAGAGTTAATTATTGCCGCTTGGGGGAGCCCAGATATCATCGGGCCTAACTCTTTACCAGTCGCGATAACTAACCTAAGAAAAGTTCTAGACCTTGATAGCATCAAAATCGTCAACATCCCAAGAAAAGGTTACAAGATTCATATTCCTGAATTTGAAACCTCACTAGACCCGCCGAGAGATATAAAGTTACCACGTCACTCTAAGTTTTCGTGTCCTCTCAAAAAAGCAACCAATCATCTAAAATTATACCAATGGACTTTCATCGGCTTATCTTCAACAACCCTCGCGGTCCTACTAATCAGTTATTTCTATTTTCGATACGAACTTGAAGTTGTTAACGTGAACCTTAATAATCAATCAAGCCAAATCTGTTTAACAAAAAAGGATGAACTGAAATTAATCCTCGCCTCTTCCCAAGTTCAGGCAAGCAAAAAACCTTCAATAAACCCCTAACACCTCGTCAATTTAGTTATTAATAACTAAATCCCCCCTTATTCACAGCAAAGGGGGGTACAACTTAGAGTGCAGGTTCTAACGTAGCGTTAAAATGTCTCAATACTTTAGGTTCATAAGTAAACTTCAAACCTGAAATAGATGAGGCGCGTTTTTTCACTTCTTTAAAAGCAGCAATAATGTAATCAAGGTGAGCTTGCGTATAGGTTGCTCTGGGAATGGCTAAACGCAACAGTTCCGCTGGACAAGGCAGTTGTTCACCAGTTTCAAGGTCACACCCTTGCAATAAGGACCCTATTTCAGCCCCACGAATACCCGCCACTTTATAAAGCTCACAAGATAAAGCATGCCCAGGGAATTGTTCCGGCGGAATATGAGGTAAGAGCACACCTGCGTCAATAAATGCAGCATGACCGCCAGCTTGCTGGCAACGAACCCCTAACGCTTCAAGACCATTTACTAAATATTCAACTTGCTGAAGACGGGAAGCTAACCAATCTTCTTCCATCCCATCATAGAGTCCGACAGCTAGGCGCTCCATAGCACCGCCTTCAAGCCCGCCATAGGTTGGAAAGCCTTCCAATAGCACGCATAATGTTTTGCATTCTAATTGAACATCTAACAAGCTTTCATCTTTGAAAGCAAGCAATCCCCCAATAGGAACCATCGCATCTTTTTTCGCTGACATAGCAAAGATATCGGCATATTTAAAAGCTTCGCTAGTTATCTCTTGAATGCTCCATTCAGCATATCCCTCTTCGCGTTGCTTTACAAAATAGGCGTTCTCTGCAAACCGTGCACAGTCCATAACTACGGGAATATCATAAAACTGCGCTAACTCATAAACAGCCTTCAAATTGGCAAGAGAAACTGGCTGACCACCTGCAGAATTGCAAGTAATCGTACTCACAATATAGGGCACATTTTTAGCCCCGATCTCTTCAATGCCAGACGCGAGCGCTTTCAAGTCAAAATTGCCTTTAAAATCTCTCTTAACTTCAGTATTAAAGGCATCACGAGAAGGCACATTCATCACACGACAGTTATTTTTTTGAGTGTGCCCTTGAGTGGTATCAAAAAAGTAATTTGAAAATGCGGCCATCTTTTCTCGTTCTAGCCCCTTATCTCGTTCACGCTTATTGATCAAGGCAGGTACATACAACTGTTCAGCGCCACGTCCTTGGTGTGTAGGGATAGTAAACTGATAGCCAAATATATCTTTTACCGTTTGGCTAAGCGTCCGATAGCTTCGACTGCCGCTGTACGCTTCATCACCTCTCAACATTGCGGATTGCATGGCCTGCGTTACTGCCCCGGTGCCACTATCGGTCAGTAAATCGATAAACACTTTATCGCTATCTAACAAAAAAGGATTGTACCCCGCTTTCATTAACGCCAGCTCTCGCTCTTGTTCTGTTGTTCTTTTAACTGGTTCAATAACCCGGATTCGATACGGCTCCGGCAAATAGTGTGAATCCATAGGCTGTTCTTGATTGTTGCTAATTGCTGACATAGGGTTCTCTCCAAACATTTTCCAACGATTAAGGGTAAGTTGGTTAGAAATAACTAAAGAAGCCCATTATTCGGACACCCAAACCTCTCCTTCCCAACTTAAATAAAGATTAATCAAATAAATAAAATTTGGTATTAATTTCAGCGTAAATTAAATATTAATAAACATATTAACAACACCTAAAAGCCCTCTAAAAAAGCATCATAGCCATGAGAAAACCTGACCAAATGACATCACCGTTTTTTTAATTAATAAAGATAATTAAATAAACAATGGACTTAGAAAGTAGCACTATAAAAGTAGTGGTATGAGAATGAAAAATATACCTAGAGCATATAAATTAGAAGGAAAATGGAAATATGGAGAGCCCATTATGATACTAGGGAACACATTGGTTGCTGGAGCGGGGCCGGTCGGCATTCAAACTAGCCAAATTATGGCTCCTCTTAGTCAAAAAATAGCCCTCATCGGCAAAAGCTCCCCTCAGTGGGAAAATAGGCAAAGATTAATCAAACAACACGGATACGTTGTTTGTTGTAAGGTGAATGAACCACAATTAGCGACACTAGTCGGATTAGTTAAGTTTAATGAACTTTATACAGAGCTATCTCCCCTTCCCTCCTCTTGGGATACGTTAGTTTTAGCCACTCCAGCTCACGCCTATTGTGATGTGTTGTCTTCCTTTTCTGAAATTTTATTAAAGAACTTAAAACAAATCATTCTTATGTCCTCAATGCTCGGTGGGTGTCTTATTTTAGAAGGAATGTTAAAAAAGAAAGGAGCCTCTCCAAATATAATGCTCTTCTCTAGCTACTTTGCGACGTCTTATTTTACTTCTAACCCGACGGACAAAAATAGGGTCCTCACGGTCAGAACCAAAACAGTAAAAAAACGAGTTTATATTTACCAGTCTAAATCCAATGATGGTTTATTGAGCGCCTTGCGAAACGCTTTAGAAAAAATTGATGTTCAAGTCATCCCTTTAGATAACTCGTTCAGTGTGGAAGGCAGAAACATTGCTACTTATGTACACCCTGCTTTTATTATCAATACGTTTTCATTAGATCACATGTTGTCTAAGGAAGACGAAGTTAAGTACATGTATAAACTGTACCCAGAAGGGCCAATCACCATGAGTTCGATTAGGGATTTACTACTGCACTGGAAATCAGTTTCTCGCCTACTTGAACATTACTCAGCTCAACCGATTAATCTACTGCAGTTGCTAAATGATGAACATCACCGAGTACATGAAAAGACTATCCCCAAGGACAAAATAGTCTCTTTCAACGAGCTTGATGAGATAGAGCAGGAATATCTACTCTACATACGATATAGCACAATCCTGATAGACCCAGACCCGTTTTCAAAAGGTAAAACCTTTGAGGTTTCAGCCAAACCTTATATCAAAGGAAAAGTTAGAAAAGGAAGACTACTACTCCCCAGAACTCCTCTAGAAGACCTACAGACCCTTTATTGGCTTAACCACTTAGTTCAAAGCTCAAGCCTAATCTCTTCTGTCACATTTCCCTCAATAGAAGTGTTTGAAAATTGGATAAAAGAAAGAAACCTACCAAATACGCTAATCCAGGCTTTAAAACAACGCGCAAAAGAATATTACGAATATGCAACCCCATCTATTAGCCCCTAGTAATTACTAGGGGACACACATATCTTTTAATTCGCATTTTAGCGTTTTGCTTCAAAAAGATAACAGGAAAAAGGAGATTAAGGTGTTAATAAGAAAAGCGACGCTCAACGACATATCCTCTATCAATGCTCTGTGTCACGAGCAACTAACAGGCAGCCACAGTAAAATTAGCCATTACAAGAGAGAGCAGAACGAATACAGCTTAAGTGATTACAATTTCAGTAAAATCAGAATCATTGATCTAGTTTTTACGGAATCAATGATGAAGGAGAAGCTAAACAATAAAAATATCTATTTTTTTGTCGCTGAAACAAAAAAGAATAAACAAGTCATAGGTTACCTAATGGTTAGTGTCCATCCTCCTAAAAAAAGGCCGGCTCTCCAACAACGTCTCCCATCTTTCTACGCTTACATCGAACGATTTTATGTGTCGTATAAATACCATGAACAAGGTATTGAGCTTGCCCTACTCAACAGCTTTGATTATTGGAAAAAATACAAATCAGCACACTAATCATTATCTTTCAAAAAACCATGAAATTTGTCAATGCTCAGGCTGAGCATTGACAAATTTTCCCACAATCAAATCAATCTAAAGCTGTTTTTCTATAAAAGCCCATCAAACCTTCTTGATACCCAATCAAAAAGAAAAGGGCGAAACTAATATTGCCAGTGAGTTGCGAAAAGACAAGACAACACACACCACTACGACCCAAGCTAAAATAACGTATTCAATCGGTCACCAGTTATAAATTGCCCCAAGCCCCCTGGTTATCCCAAACCAAAGTAAAGGCGAGACAGCGAGTAACCAAGGAGTTTGGACCTCGATTTTTTATATGTCGGTTGCACCAGAAAAAAATAGCAACATGAAACGTCGATACCACAGCGTAAATCACACCGGTAATTAAGGTGTGACTGAGACACTACATTGTGCTTGGATACTGGTAGGAGGGCAGGGTAGGAGAGTATTAGAAGAGAACAGTTCATCTGCTTGGCATATGTGGCTTCAAACATCGAAATTAAAGCTAAGCGGTGTTCTGCTATTCGCTAGACAGATCTACGAGAGAAAGCCCTAATGCCTCACCTATGACATCTGGACAACTAGAAATTCGTGAATTTTAAAAGAAGGTATCTCGTCTTAAATAGGTTGACGATTTTTAGCAAGCCTGTAACGGAATTTTTTGTTTTTTCATACATATTATTTGGCCTGTTCATCTTACGAATGAAGGCGTCCGTTGACAATGACAACTAATGAACGCCCTCATCAGATTGAACATAAGTCATGTAGCTCACCAAAAACTCCTCTACCTTTGAAGAAAACATTTATTTTACCAAATTCGGATGCTTTTTCATTCAATGCCTTTTTCATTGTTTTGGTGTAGCTCCATTTTGGCTTAACCAGCAACCGCTCTTCTTGAAGGTAGTTAAACTAAACATCGCGGCCCAGCTTTATTCCTTTAGCTATCAATTGAGGTTTTAGTAAGAGAAGTGAAGCTTGTGAGTTCCTAGTCGAGACATGAAGCGCCTTAGTGCAAGCTCACCTTGACAATTTTTCTCTCTGATATACACATTAAAGATAAATATCGCGTAACGAACAAGCCCTAATTACGCTTACTTTCTTTTCGAAGGCTTCTTGCCGCCCTCGGTGATTTCGGCATCGTGCTCTTCCTTGAACTGACTAAATAATCCATTTCTCCATTTTCAATGGTATCCACAACCTGTATTTAAAGCCTAGTGTGTAATCTCGCTGAGTGCTCTTAACGTAGTGTTTATTTGGGATGGTCATAATTAGTCCTCAATGTATAAACATATTTCAAGACGGGGAAAATATTAAAAAAACCACGACTCTGCTGATAGTTTAACAGTCGGACAAGAGATAAAGTTTATCGATGGCTTACAAGCTCGTCGGAAACCTAAAAATATCATGGACCGCAGCGGCCAAGGCTGTCACTAAATAAGTGGAAAGTATCATCAATTACTGCGGTGCTTCCAGATAAAAAACTTATCTCGACGAAAAAATTGCAGGGAGTAGGCGACAATCGAACGTTTTTTAGAAGCTTAAATACTAAGTGGATTCCCGCAATAAATTATCGCAGCTTTGCAGAGACTCAAAAAATCATCCAATACATAATTAGATATTCCAGCCAACTTAGGCCATATCAGTATAATGGTGTTCTGACACTCATTGGCTCAGAACGATTGATTGTCTTGAAAACCGTGACCAATTTTATTGGACCACTATACTCTTGCCTCTAAAGAAAGATAAAGCCCAATTAAGCGATAAACGTAATTTCCCATCTAAGGGTTGATAAAGATTGCTACAAAGTTAGCGTGGTTGCATGACATTGGTATTCCTACAACGTTCGCGAGCTTGTTCGGTTGTGGAGTGGAACAGCACCTACCGACAATTTCAATTTAATAATCAGTAATTTCAGAGCAAGCTTCAGGAACACATTCGTCAAAGTTGGATTTCATTTACGCAACAAGGTTTAAGTCGATTTTAAAGTTAATCTTCTCAGGGACGATAGTAGAAATAGCCTCTGAAGCCAATTTCTATCCAAGAGTGAGAGAAAGGGGCGGTAAATTATAATTATTGACTTAACCTTTGAAATTCGAGAGTTCGTAATATTTGATTTCTGGCGTTGGCACTTAAGGTTCTTCCCAAGGCAAATTAATCCCACTGTCATTAATATAATCAGCGCTCAACACACACAACTCATCACAACACGAATCAACCTTTGTCCAATCCTAACATCTATAGGCCTCATCATTTGCTTGAGGAGGCTATTGCCGATTGTAGTAGCTCATCAGGTAATAGCGGCTGAGCTTGTGTCCACTCGATTTTCAAATTTATGAATAACTTCTCCATGGGAGCATTGACGATCCCATGTCAATACTTACATCATAACTGAAAAATCTTTCAATATAATGGAGGGAAATTTACAAACGATATAGCGTTTCAAAAATCTTTGTGTTTCTCTTATCGAAAGTCCCTCTGCTTCTCTTCGCTACATATAGTTTTGTCTTAGGATCCTTCTCATTCTATCAAAACTACTGTCATCGGTGTCAGGATGTCTTTCCTGATGAAGTTTGTAACGAACTCACTTCAAAGAGGTTAGGTAAATGCAAACTCTTTGCCTAACCTCTGTAGATTAGCACATGCTGTAACCAACAATATCGCAGCTACACATGATCACACCAAAGTGTTCCATTAATGTTGAAGCTCTTTCTTTAGTTCGCATGAGAGAAACTTTTCGTAAGTAGATTTAAATGATAAATAGGTTTGACTGCATAAAAAATCGAGGAGACATAGCAAGCTCGTTTAATTCAGTCAGGCGCAGTGACGAGTAATGCATGAAACTGATTTACAGCCTGGGATGATCTAAAAAACGAAAAAGATCTTCACCATAAGAGCCCGCATTAATAGTAGCGATTTACCACCTAGTTTAGTACCTAAGATCATTAGACCACTACAAACCCAACCCATTTATCAATTACATGCAATTGGTAAAAAATATAGCTAAACATTAAGAGTAAGACATAAAATTATTAGAGAACTAACATTTACCCAACAACTAACATCA